>DASTLK010000411.1:0-15765 GCA_035715025.1 Vicinamibacteria bacterium | reverse complement strand
CCACCCGCGCCTCCACGCGCGCGAGGTCCTCGTCGCCGAGGTCGGTCACGGCGAGGATCGCGTCGTACCGTGACGCGTCGAGGGTGGCGAGGCTGCGGTCCAGCGCGTCGTCGGAGGCGAGGTCGAGCACGATCGCCGGCCCGGCGTCGAAGCCCGCGCCCGCCGGCACCACGAGGCGATGCTCGAAGGAGGCGAGCAGCCGGTGCGCGGCCTCCGACCGCGACCAGGCGGGTTGGTCGCACAGGACGAGCACCCGGCGTCCGCGAAGGGCGAGCGGAGTCCCCTCCCGCGCCGGCGCCTCCACGAGCGCGAGCGCGGCGTCGCGGAGGTCGGGCGCGACGGAGGGACGCTCCGCCTCCCCCCCCGCCGGCACCCCGCAGGCGGCCAGGGCCGCGCGCAGGCTGGCCGCCACCTTGCCCGGGGGGTGGCAGGTGGGCAGGCTCGAGACCGCGCGGCCCTCGAGCGCCTTCTGGACGATCCCCGCCAGCGCCTTGCCACCGCCGCATTCCACGAACCGACGCGCGCCCAGCTCGTACAGGTCCGCCACTGCCTCGTGGAACACGAGCGGCCGCACGAGGTGGGAGGCGAGAATCGCGGGCAGGTCGTCGCCGGGCCCGTAGAAAGCCCGCTCGATCGGAGAGTAGACGGCCTGGGCCGGCCTTTCCAGACCGAGCCCGCGGAGCGCCTCCGTGAACGGCTCCACGCACTGGGCGAGGAGCCGCGAGTGGAAGGGCAGGTTGCTCTCGAGGCGCGTGCAGGCCAGGGAGAGGTGGCCGGCCAGCGCCGCCAGGCGGTCGAGGTCGGCGTAGCGGCCGGAGACCACGGTCTGCTCCACGAGGTTGACCGCGGCCACTTCGAGGGACGACGGCCCCAGCCCCTCGAGCAGAGCGCGCGCCCGCCGCACCGGACAGAACAGGACCAGCATCCCCCCGACATCGAGCGCGGGACGAAGTGAGCGCGCGCGGTGCGCAACGGCCACGAGGCCGGTCTCGAGGCTCATGGCGCCGCCCAGGGCCAGGGCGGCCAGCTCGCCCAGGCTGTGCCCCGCGAGCACGTCGGGTCGCGCCCCGCGGTCGATCAGGAACCGCGCGGACAGGACGGAGGCGAGGTAGATCGCGGGCTGCACGAGGTCCGGATGGCGCTGGCCGTGCTCGCGGGCGGTGGCGGCGTCGAGGAGGGGGGCGAGGGACGCGCCCAGGATGTCGCCCGTCACCTCGTCGGCGCGGCGGAGAAGCGCGGCCGCGCTCGGGTCCGCGGCCGCAAGCTCCGACAGGAGCGTCGCGGACGTGAAGGAGCCGGCGCCGGGGAAGGTGAAGACGAGCGCGTTCTCCATCGCGGGCCGGTTGAACGACTCCGGCGTCGAGCGTGCGCCGGCGGCGGTGGCCCGGCCGAGGCGGATCGCCTCCGCGTCGAAGATGTGCTTGAGGCCGATGCCGGCCAGGACGCGCTCGGAGAACGACGGGGTGGACGTCTTCTCCCGCAGGGCGGGGCCGAAACGGCGGAACCGCTCCGGGCCGGGAACGATCTGCCCCGATCGGTTCAGCACCACGAGGTTCTGGAATCCGCAGCACACGGGCGTCCCATCACTGCGGATCACCCGGATGCAGCAGCGGAGGGACGACGTGCTCACGTCTTCGAGCGAGAGGAGGATCCCGACCGTGTCCCCGACGGTGACGGGGGCGAGGTTGCGGCTGTATCCCTCCCGCGTCAGGTAGACGAGGTCATCGCTCTCCTTCCGCGCCTCCTCGGTGTCGAGGAGGCAGGTGTGGAAGAACTGCTCGCGCGCCTCGCACTGGAACTTGAAGTTGGTGAGGAAGTGGTGCCCGCCGTAGGCCATCGTGTCGTGGAACAAGACCCGGTAGGGCCAGGCAAAGTAGCCCATCATTCGTCTCCGGGCGGCGAGCGCCGATACAGCAGCGAAGAGCTCGCGGAGCATAGACGATGGGCCGCGCCACGGCAAGCGCGCGGCCCCTCCGCCGTGCTAGAGTGCCGGCCTCCATGCCGAACTGGACCCGGAGGCTCGTCTTCGGGACACCTCTCCACCTCGCCCTCCTCGTCCACCGCGCGGACCGGGGCGGCGCGGAGGAGGTGCGGCGCGCCCTCGATGGTGCGCTCGGCGCGTTCCTCGACGCCTACAAGATGGCGCTCGACGACGACGACGCGGACCGGCTCGCCCTCCGGCTCGCGCGGCTGCCCGACGTCGTGCGTGGGTTTGCCTACGAGGGCGCCGGCGCGGCCCTGACCGTGCTCGACCGCTTCCGTCCCGCCCCGAAGAGCCGGTTCGCCGCCCTCTTGCGTGGGCCGGGAGAGCCCTTTGCCGTCCTCCTGCACGTCGGGGCCGGCCTCGCCCTCGCTCGTCTGTCGCGCCACCTCGAGGACGACACGCGGGACAGGGATCCCGAGATGCGCTACTTCCCCATCGATGGATATGGGTTCGAGCGCGGCGTGTTCGCGGGCGCGCGCGTGGTGGCGGGCGGCGAGGTCCCGCGTCTGTCCGCGTACGGGCGCCGTGCCTTCGACCAGGGTCTCGGGCGCGGCCTGTGGTTCCGCGAGGCGACCGACCTGGGTCGGATCGCGCGGACGATCGCGGGGCTCACCCCCGCCCGCCACGCGGACCTCTGGAGCGGCGTCGGCCTCGCCATCGCCTACGCCGGCCCCAACACGGAGGCGACACTGGCCAAGCTGGCCGAGGCGGCGGGCCCGCACCGTCCCTCCGTGCAGCTCGGCGTGGCCTGCGCGGCCTTCCTGCGCTCGCAAGGCCACAACCCGAGCCCGTACACCGAGCGCGCGTCCTCCGTACTGTGCGGCCTGCCCGCGGAGCGCGCGGCGGAGGCCGCGCGTCGCATCATGCAGGCGTTGCGCGAGGCAGAAGGCCGGCCGGATGCGGCCGACAACCCGTACGAGGCGTTCCGGGTGGGGCTACAGGCGCTCGTCTCGGCGCCCGCGGCCGCCGCGCAGCCGCCGCGACATTCACTTTCCGCGGGTGTATAGTCCGCGTCTTTCGCGGGACGCGCGCGCTCGGGGAGGCGGTACATGGGAACCACGTTGAAGGTCATTCGCCATCACGCGGCGGCGCTGGTCGGTCTCGTGCTGGTGGTGGCGCTCTACTATGCGAACCAGCTCCCCGCGGTCACGGCGGCCGGACGCAGCGCGCTCGCCTCGCGTTTCCGCTTCGAGTCGCTTCCGGTCCCGGAGACGACGGGCGTTCGCTTACAGACGATAAGGCCCGTGAATCCGAGCCTCAAGCGGCTCTCGACCTGGATCTCGGCCCTCGGGTCCGGCATCGTGGTCGCGGACGTCGACGGGGACGGCCTCGCGAACGACCTCATCAGCAACGATCCGCGCACGGACCTCGTCACCGTTTTCCCCGCTCCGGGGACCCCGGCGCGCTATGCGCCGTTCTCCCTCGACGTCACAGGCGACGAGGAGCAGCGCCACATCCTGCCACCCGAGGACGTCCTCGCCGGCGACTTCAACGAGGACGGCCTGACCGACATCCTCGTGGCGTTCGCCGGGCGGACGCCCGTGATGTTCCTCCGCCGTTATCCGGCGGGTCCGGGGCCCCTGAGCGCGGCCGATTTCGTGCGCCGCGATCTCCTTCCGGGCAGCGACGAGAGTTGGGTGACGTCGGCCGTGATCCAGGCCGACCTCGACGGCGACGGCCACCTCGACCTCCTCTTCGGCAACTACTTCCCCGACGGCTCCCAGCTCTACGACCCCAAGGCGACGGTCGGCGTGACCATGCACGACACGATGGAGCGGTCCTTCAACGGCGGCCGCAAGCACTTCTTCCTCTGGCAGGGCGGGACGAAGGGGGCCGAGCCCACCGTGACCTACCGCCGCGTCCCGGACGTCCTCGACCCGCAGGTCGAACGCGGGTGGACGCTCGCCCTCGGCGCGGCCGACCTCGACGGCGACGGGCTCCCCGAGATCTACGTCGCGCACGACTTCGGCCCTGACCGGCTGCTCTACAACCGCTCGACGCCGGGCCACCTCGCCTTCTCGGTCGTGGAGGGACATCGGTCGATGACGGACCCGCCCTCCTTCGTGCTGGGCCAGGACCACTTCAAGGGCATGGGCGTGGACTTTGCGGACCTCAACGACGACGGCGTGCTGGACATCGCGGTCAGCAACCTGTCGTCGGAGCACGGGCTGCTCGAGAACCATTACGTGTGGCTCTCGACCGGCCCCGCGAACGCGCTGGCCCAGGGCATCGCCCCCTACCGGCAGGCGAGCGAGGAGCTCGGGGTCTCGCGCGGCGGCTGGGGCTGGGACGTGAAGATGGCGGACTTCGACAACGACGGCCAGGTCGAGATGCTGCGCGCCACCGGCTTCGTCAAGGGCTCCGTGAACCGGTGGCCGGATTTCCAGTCCTTCAGCCTCGCCAACAACCAGCTCATCAGCAATCCCCGCTTCTGGCCCGCGGTCACGCCCGGGCACGACCTCAGCGGACACGAGGCGAACAACTTCTGCGTCCGCGGCCCGGACGGCCGGTTCGTGGACATCGCGGACGACATCGGCGTCGGCGTGCGCGAGCCCAGCCGCGGCATCGCGATCGCGGACGTGGACGGGGACGGTCGGCTCGACTTCGCGGTCTCGAACCAGTGGGCGCCGGCCTCGTACTTCCACAACGTCAGCCCGGACGTGGGGCAGTTCCTGGGCCTCCATCTCCTGTGGCCGCTGGACAAGGGGCTCGGGGGCGGCGTGCGTGAGCGGGCCGGCCATCCCGGACCGGACACTCCAGGCTGTCCGGCGATCGGGGCCGCGGTCACGGTCACCCTTCCCAGCGGACGGCGGCTGATCCGACAGGTGGACGGCGGCTCCGGGCACTCCGGGCGCCGCAGCACGGACCTGCACTTCGGCCTCGGCCACATCGACGCTCGCACGAGCCTGCCCGTCGGTCTGAAGTGGCGCGACACGGACGGCCACCTGCAGCAGGCGACGCTCAACCTCATCCCCGGCTGGCACACCGTCATGCTGGCCGGATCCGGCGCCCCGGGTGCGCTCGTGGCTGAAGCCGGCGGGACCCTCGTAAAGGGAGGCGCGCGATGATCACGACGCTGCTCTTCTATCCGGACAACAGCCCGCGCTGGCGCTACTTCGCGCTCTGGTACTTCACGACCCTGCTCATCGTCTGGAACATCCTCGGCCACACCGTCCTGCGCTTCGAGAATTCGCACGCCCAGACGCTCGTCGGGCTGGCCACGGCCATTACCGTGCAGATCCTGCTGGAGTGGGTCGACGCGCGCGCGCACCGCCGGCCGACGCGCTACAGCGGCGGCTGGAAGAACTTCGCGAACTTCCTGCCCCCCGCGATCATCCCCGGCCTCGCGGTGCCCATGCTGTTCCTGTGCAGCAACCTGCTCTGGCCCATCGTGTTCGCGACCACCCTCGCCATCGCCTCCAAGGTGCTGATCCGGGTCCCGGTCGGTAACGGACGCTGGCAGCACCTCTTCAATCCCTCGAACCTCGGGATCACCGTCGCCTACCTGCTCTTCCCCTGGGTAGCGGCCGCCCCCGGCTACCACTTCACGGGCAACGTGACGGGATGGGCGAACTGGACCATCCCGGGGGTCGTGCTCATCACCGGCATCTTCGTGCACGCGCGCTTCACGGGCCGCCTGCCTCTCGTGCTGGCCTGGCTGGTCGGTTTCGCGGCCCAGGCCGCCGTCCGTGTCTGGATGTTCGACATACCGTGGGTGGTCCCGTTCGTGCCCTTCACCAGCGCGGCCATCATCATCGTCACCCTCTACATGATCCCCGACCCCGCGACCACACCCCTGGCCGTGGTCCCGCAGATGATCTTCGGGTTCGCGGTCGCGGTCGTGTTCGGGATCCTGCTCGTGAAGCACGTCGTCTACACGGCGTTCATCGCCCTGTGCGTCGTGTCGCTCGGCCGGGGCCTGATCCTGTACGGCGTGGCCGCGTGGAACGCCTACGCGTCCGCCCGGGCGGAGCCGGCGCCGGTGGCCGAGGTCGCGTGAGGGCTTAACCGGTGGGCTTTTTCGCCTGGCCCTACCGGGTCCTCTTCTCGGACGCCGAGGCGCCCCGCTGGCACCATTTCCTCGCGAACTTCCGCTTCCAGTGCGAGGCGCGCGAGCACTTCCTCTTCTCGCACGTCCTCGACACGCCGGAGGCCCGCGCGGAGTGCGCGGACCTCATCCTGCTCGTGCACGAGGGCTACAGCCGCAACCTCGCCCCCGTCGCCCTCGGCGACACCGTCGGGGTCCTCATGTCGTACGAGGACGTCGCCGCGTCGTCGATCCGCTGCTGCTTCCGCGTCGTGCGCAGCGACGGGACGCCGGTGTCGTGCGGCTTCCAGAAGGTGGTGTGCCTGTCCCGCGACGGAGGCCACGTCCGTCCCCTTCCCGCCATCCTGATGCGTCACGCCGGGGCCTTGCGCGAGACGCTCTGGTCCCCAACGTTCTCGGAGCGCGTCGTGTCCGGTCTCGGGATGTCGTCGCTGTTCGACGCCGAGGTCGTCCGGCGTGGCCGGGAGACGGCGACGGGCGCCCGGCCCGGCGGCCTCAGCGCTCCGGCCCTCCCGGGAGGAACGGGACCTCTCGTATTCACGTTCCCACCCGCGAGCGGGGTGGACCCGGGTCTCCTCGCGTCGGCGCTGCGGGTCGATCCCGGGACGCGCCCCTACCTGACTCGCGCCGCCGAGATCACGGCCGACGTCCTGGGGATGCCGCTCACGCCCATGCTCGTCGCCGACAGCGCGGCCGACCATCTCCTTCGGCACCCGGAGCTCGAAGAAGTCGTCGCCCACCTGGGCAGCGTGCTGGCGGCGCGCTTCCTTTGCGAGCGGGGCGCTCGGCCCGACGTCGTCGTCGGCCATGGAATCGGAGAGATCGCGGCCGCGGTGGTCGCGGGCATGCTCACGCCGGAGGCGGGCGTGCAAGCGGTGGCGGCGCGCGCGCGGGCCATCCGACCCTTTCTCGCCGCGGGGGACATGCGGGTCCTGTCCAGCCCCGTGTCGCGCACGCGTGCCCTATTGGGCGCGCTCGCCCCCTCTTCGCTCGAAGTCGCTGTCGTCGAGCGGCCGGACGAGACGGTGGTGTCCGGCCGCCATCCCGACCTCGAGCGCCTCCACGCGCTGGCCGCGCACTTCGAGATCGACTGCTCGTCTCCGCGCCGCATCGGCCCGCTTCACTCGCGGCTGCTGGCCGACGCCGTCTCGCCGTGGGCCGCGGCCCTGCGCGTTCTCCCCTGGCGCGCGCCCGAGCGGGCCGTCCACTCGCCGTTCGAACGCGGCCCGTATCCGCCGGACGCCGACATGGCCACGCTCCTCGCGTCGCACCTCGCCCGCCCGTTGGCTTTCCACGACGCCCTCGTGGACCTGGCGGCCGGCGGCGGTCGTGTCTTCGTCGAGTGCGGCGGCGGATGCGCGCTCACGGACGCGACCCGGGCCGGGCTGAGCGCGACTCCCGGCCTGGGCGCCGCGGTGACGTTCCACCCACCCGGCCGCTTCGAGGAGAGCCTCGCGCGCGCGCTCGAAGCATGCGGTGTCCGCGCTTCGACGACGGCGTCCGGCGCCGCCGGACGCGTGCCCGCCGCGCAGACGTCGGAACCGGAACCGCGCGATTCGCGCGCCCCCGGCGACATGCCGATCGCGGTCGTGGGCCTGGGCTGCATCCTCCCGGGCGCGCTCGACCCGGAGGAGCTCTGGCAGCGCGTCCTGGAAACGAGGAGTTGTCTCACCGACGACCCACCCTACGAGGCGGCCGACTTCCTCTCCGCCGGCGCGATGCCCGTCCCCGACAAGACGTACGCCTGCCTGGGCGGCTGGGCCAGCGGCTTCACGCCGGACGCCGTCGCGGCCGGATTCACGACCACGACCCAGCAGCATCTCGCCGCCGCCCTCGTGCAGTGCCTGCATGGGATCGCGGGGCCGAGGCCGGAGCCTGGCCGCGTCCAGGTGCTGCTGGGCTCGACGGGAGACGGCTGCCGTGAATACGACGACGCGCTTCTCCTGGCCGGCCTGACCGCGTCCCTGGGCGCCCCGGCGGTCGACGCCGAACGGGCCGCCCGCTTCACCCGCGCGCTCGAGCGAGCGGTCGGACGCGACACGGAGGCCAGTCGTGACTGCTCGCCCTGGCTCCTCTATCAGGCGGTGGCCGAGCGCCTGGTGGGGCCGGGAGTCCACGTCCTCGCCCTCGACGCCGCCTGCGCATCGTCGCTCTACGCGCTCGGCACCGCCGTGCGCGCGCTGGCCCGCGGCGAGTGCGACCTTGCCGTCGCCGGCGGCGTCTTCCACCCCGGTCCCGCCAATGCCTGCCTGTTCGCGCAGTTCGGCGGGCTGTCGCGCACGGGATCCCACCCCCTCGACGCGCGGGCGGACGGTGTCGTCTTCAGCGAGGGCACGGCGCTGTTGGCCTTGAAGCGGCTCGACGACGCCGTGGCCGCCGGCGACCACATCCACGCCGTCATCCGCGGCGTCTCCTGGTCGAGCGACGGGCGGAGCCCCTCCGTGATGGAGCCGCGCGAGCCGGGGCAGGTGCTGGCCATGGCGCGAGCCTACGAGGCCTGCGGGATCGACCCCTCCAGCATCCAGTTCCTGGAGGCCCACGCGACGGCGACGCCGGTCGGGGATGCGGTCGAGGTGGGGGCGGCGGCGAAGGTTTTCCCGCCCCGCGCCGCGCCTCTCGCCCTCGGCAGCGTCAAGGCCGTCTTCGGGCATACGGGCTGGGCCGCGGGCGCCACTTCCGCCATCAAGATGATCAAGGGCCTCGAGGCGCGCACGCTGCCGCCCCAGGCCGACTTCAGCGTCGCCAACCCGCGCCTCGCCGCGGAGGGCGCGCGCTTCGAGGTCCTCACCCGGCCGCGTCCCTGGCCCGACAACGAAGGCGCCCCCCGCCGCGCCGCCATCAACGGCTTCGGGTTCGGTGGATCGAATGCGCACCTCGTGCTCGAGGAGTTCGATCCGGCCGCGCCTCGTCCCGCCGCCGGCCCGCGGGCCACCGGGGCCCAAGAGAGAGTCGCGATCGTCGCCGCCGTGCCCGTGCTGCCATCGCGAAGCCCCACCTTCGAGCTCGCCGAGCTCGCGCTCCCCGAGTCGATCCTGATCCTGCCCGACGTCCTCGACTGCATGGACCGCGCCCAGATGCTGGCCCTCGTCGCCGCCGGGCGCGCGCTGGCGGTGCTCCCGGGCTGGAAGACGATGGCGGAGCAGGTCGGCATCGTGCTCGGCATCGAAGGCAAGACGGGCTGCGGGGTCGAAGCCAACGTCCGCGTCTTCCGGGACTGGCTGCGCGGCCGACTCGACCGCGACGCCTCCCTCGGCGCGGACGACCGCGCGGCCCTGCGCGCGCACGTGGACGCCGCCGCCGCGCGCATGCCGGTGACGGGGCCGTACACGCTGCTCGGCCTCATGCCCAACGTCGTGGCCGGCCGCATCGCGAACGCCTTCAACCTGAAGGGTCCAAACCTCGTGGTGGACGCGCACCGCGCCTCCCTGGCCGCCGCCCTCCGCGTTGGTGCGGGATGGGTGGAGTCGGGAGAGCGGCCCCTCGTCCTGGCCGGGGCGATCCATGCCGCGGCCCAGCCCGCCGTGGCCGCCCTCGTCCACGGGAGCGTGGCGGCGCCGGAGAGGCGCCCCGTCGGCGAGGCGACGATGCTGCTCGCGCTCGCCCCCCTCCGCGTCGCCGCCGAGCGGGGATGGCCGGTCCTCGCCCTGCTCGACCGCACGGAAGCCGGCGACGGGCGCGGCCTCATGGTCGGTGGCATGGGGCCCTGCCTTCTCGGCGCGGAAGGGACCTTCGAGATCGTGGAGGCCCTGTCCCGCCTCGACGCGGGGGCAGCCTCCGCCCAGGTCCACTGGCCCGAGCGGGCGGCGCTGACCTTCCTGGCCGCGCCGGCCGCGGAGGAATCGATGCGGCCGGCGGTCATGGCCTCGGCCACCCACGCGGCCCTGACGGAGAGACAATGGCCAGCCTAGCCGCGCGACAGTTCCTCGACCGGATGCGGCCCTACGTGCAGCGCGCCCGCCCCTACGCCCCCAGCGTCGGACGTGGCGCCGCCATCGCGCTCGTCTCGGGCGGCCTCGTCTTCTTCATCCTGAAGGACCGGCCGGAATGGCTGGGGGTGACGCCGCCGCGTGCGCCCTTCCAGGCGCGGCCCGGCGCCGCCCTCGCGGCCGGCGCCGACACCGTCACCGCCCTCGGCCGCCTGGAGCCGGAGACGGAGGTCGTGGAGATCAACGTCATGCAGGGCAGCCGCATCGAACGCGTCCTCGTGAAGGAAGGCCAGAAAGTCGCCAGCGGCACGCCCCTCGCCTTCGTGGACGGCCACGGGGAGATGGAGGCGGCGCGCGATCTCGCGGCCAAGCAGCTCGAGGAGGCGGAGCGCCGCTACGGCGTGGAGACCGCCCACGGGGAGGCGGCGGTGACGGCGGCGCGCCTCAAGGTGCGGCAGGCGGAGGAGGGGACGCGCAAGATGGTCGAAGGGCAGGAGGCGATCGTGCGCGGGGCCAAGGCCGCCCGCGACAAGGCGCAGCTCGACCTCGACCGCGCCGTGCGCCTGCGCAAGGACGGCGTGGTGTCGGTGAGCGACCTCGACGGAGCCTCCCTGGCCGAGCGCCAGGCCGCGGAGAGGTTCACCGACGAGGAGGCCAACCTCGCCCGCGTGCGCACGAACTTCGACCTCGAGCTGCAGATGGCCCGCGCCGAGCTGCGCTCGGCGGAGACGGGGCTCAGCCAGGCCCAGCTCGCCCTGCAGATCGGCTCCATGCGCGAGTCGCTCAAGCTCGCGGAGGCGCGCCTGGAGCGGACGGTGGTGCGCGCGCCCTTCGCGGGCGAGATCCTGAAGATCCTCACCCACTCCGGGGAGAGCGTGGGCAAGTATCCGCTGCTCAAGATGGGCGACACCGCGGCCATGTTCGTGGTGGCGGAGGTCTACGAGACCGACGCCGGCCTCGTCCGCCCCGGGCAGCGCGCGACCGTCACCAGCAAGGCCTTCCCGAACGACACGCTCGGGGGGCGGGTGGAGCGGATCAGCTCGATCATCCACAAGAAGGACGTGCTCTCGGTGGATCCCACCACCGACGCCGACGCCCGCGTCCTGGAGGCGCGCATCCGCCTCGACGACAGCCGCGTGGCCGCCCGCTTCAACCAGCTCCAGGTGGACGTGGCCATCGCCGTCGGCGCGCGCTGACCCGATGCCCACCCCGCTGGCCTGGCGGAACGTCACCCACAAGAAGGTCCGGACGGCGGCCGCCCTCACCGGCGTCTGCTTCGCGATCGTCCTCATGTTCATGCAGCTCGGCTTCTACGACGTGGTCTTCCGCGCCTCCATCATGCTGCTCGACCAGTTCGCTTTCGACCTCGTCCTCGTCTCGCCGCAGTACGTGCACCTGCGCGCCTCCGGCAGCATCCCGCGCGCCCGCCTCTTCCAGGCCCGTGCCCTGCCGGGGGTGGCCTCGGCCAGCCCGCTCTACGTCGCCAACGGCGCCTGGCGCAACGCGGCGACGGGGGCGCGGCGCGAGCTGCCGATGCTGGGCGTCGATCCCGACGAGCCCGCCTTCGCCCTCCCCGCGCTGGTGAAAGAGGCCCCCCGGCTCCACGAGCTCGACACCGCCCTCATGGACGTGCACGCCCAGAAGCGCTACGGGCCCATCCATGAGGGCCTGGTGAGCGAGCTGGAGAACCGGCGGGTCAAGGTGGTGGGGACCTACGCCTACGGCAGCGGCTTCATGGCGGACGCCAGCGTGATCGTGAGCGACCGCACGCTGTTGCGCCTCGCCCACGACGCCTCTCGGGAGAACGTCTCCCTCGGCCTGGTACGCGTCCTCCCGGGGACGCCGGTGAAGGACGTGATGGCGGCCCTCCAGCAGCATCTGCCCGCGGACGTGAAGGTGTGGCGCCGACGCGACCTGGAAGCGAACGAGCAGAAGTTCTTCGTCCAGATCAAGCCCATCGGCCTGATGTTCTTCAGCGGCGTCCTGCTCGCCTTCGGCGTGGGCGGCATCATCCTGTACCAGATCCTCTCCGCGGAGGTCACGAACCACCTCAAGGAGTTCGCGACGCTGATGGCGATGGGTTACAAGGAGCGATTCCTGGTGCTGGTGGTGATCCAGCAGGCGACGCTGTTCGCCCTGCTCGGATTCGCCCCCGCCGTCGTCCTCGCCCTCTTCATGTACCTGGTCATCGGCTGGGTGACCCAGCTGCCCATGGTGATGACCGTGGGGCGCTTCGCGGGCGTGCTCGTCCTCTCCGTCGCGATGTGCGCGGCGGCGGGCCTCATCGCCAGCCGCAAGGTCGGCCGCGCCGACCCCGCCGACCTGTTCTGACATGTGGAGGCGGACCACTACTCCCCTGGCCTGGCGCAACTTCTCCCATAGCCGCGCCCGCCTGGTCGGATCGCTGGCGGGCGTCACCTTCGCCGTGATCCTGATGTTCGTGGAGATGGGCTTCCTGAACGGGCTCTACGACAACCACACCCGGTTCGTGGACCTGCTCGACGCCGACCTCCTCCTCGTCAACGCGGACAAGGAGGCGGTCATCCCCCTCCAGCCGTTCCCCCGCCGCCGGCTGTTGCAGGTGCGGGGCCAGCCCGGGGTGGCCTCCGCCTACGGCCTGCGCGCCGAGGAGATGCACTCCTTCCTCAAGAACGATCGCGACGGCAGCCAGTACCCGATGATGATCCTCGGCTTCGACCCCACGGAGCGGGTGTTCCTCATACCGGAGGTGGCGGCGGCGGCGCCGCGGTTGACCGTCGCCGACACGGTGCTCGTCGATTCGCGGGCCAAGGACTTCTACGGGGACCGCGTGGCCGGCGGGGAGGCGGAGGTCTCCGGCCGGCGGGTGCGCATCGTGGGCACCTTCCCCCTCGGCCCCGACTTCCGCGTGGACGGCACCGGCCTCGTCAGCGAGCGGACGTTCCTGAACCTGTTCCCCGATCACCGCACGGGAGAGACGACGGTCGACCGTATCGAGTTCGGCCTCGTCAAGCTCGTGCCCGGGGCCAGCGTGCGTGAGACCCGACGCGCCCTGGAGTCCGTCCTGCCCGAGGACGTGCGCGTGCTGACCAAGGCCGAGTTCTCCGACCGCATCCGCAGCTATTGGGGGGCCTCCAAGCCCGTGGGCTACGTGTTCGGCACGGGCATGGTGGTGGGCTTCCTGATCGGGGTGACCATCTGCTACCAGATCCTCTACACCGGGATCCTCGACCACCTCCCGCAGTACGCGACGATCAAGGCCATCGGCTACGACGACGCCTATCTCATCCGGCTGGTGGTGGAGGAGGCGCTCTACCTCGGGGTGGGCGGCTTCGCGGGCGGCCTCGTCCTCACCGCCCTCATCTACGGCCTCCTGGAGGTCTACACGAGCGTGCCCATGCACCTCACCATCCTGCGCATGGCGGCGGTGTTCGTCCTCACTCTCGCCATGTGCGTCGTGTCCGCCCTCATCGCCGTGCGCAAGGCGATCGAGGCCGATCCCGCGGAGGTCTTCTGATGGCGGCGTCGCCCGGTCCCCTCAGCCCGTCCCCCGGAGAGCCGGGGGTCGCCATCCGCGGCCTCAACCACTGGTTCGGCTCCGGGGAGAGCAAGAAGCACTGCCTGATCGACAACACCCTCACCCTCATGCCCGGCGAGCTGGTGGTGATGACGGGGCCGTCGGGGTCGGGCAAGACCACGCTCCTCACGCTGGTCGGCGCGCTGCGGACGGTGCAGGACGGCAGCCTGCGCGTGCTCGGCCGCGAGCTCAAGGGGCTGGGCAAGATCGAGCGGACGCAGATGCGCCACAACATCGGCTTCATCTTCCAGGCCCACAACCTCTTCGACTCCCTCACCGCCATCGAGAACGTGAGCATGGCTCTCGAGCTGTGGGACCACGCGCCGGAAGAGCGCACGCGGCGGGCCACCGGGATCCTCGATCGCGTCGGCCTCGGGGAACGGATCCACTACAAGCCGCAGAACCTCTCCGGCGGCCAGAAGCAGCGCGTCGCCATCGCGCGCGCGCTCGTGAACCGGCCCCGCCTGGTCCTGGCCGACGAGCCGACGGCCGCCCTCGACAAGTCCTCCGGGCGCGAGGTGGTGACCATGCTCAAGGAGCTCGCTCAGCAGGCCGGGAGCACGATCCTGCTCGTCACCCACGACAGCCGGATCCTCGACGTGGCCGACCGCATCGTCAACATGATCGACGGCGCCATCGCCTCCGAGATCGTGGTGGAGGAGGCGATGACGATCTGCGAGTTCCTGTCCAAGGTGCCCGCGTTCGCCGCCACCACGCCCGCCGCCCTCACCGAGATCTCGCAGAAGATGGCCAAGGAGCACTACCGCGCGGGGTCGGTGATCATCCGCCAGGGGGACGAGGGTGACAAGTTCTACGTCGTGGTGGCGGGGGAGGTGGACGTCTCCGAGCGCCGGGGCGACGAGACCCTGCACCATCCGCCCCTCGGAGTGGGCGCCTTCTTCGGGGAGGCCGCCCTCCTCACCGGGCAGCCGCGCCTGGCGACGATCACCGGGAAGACGGACGTGGTGCTCTACAGCCTCAAGAAGGCGGACTTCCTGCAGGCCATGAACCGCAGCGGCACCCTGGAGAGCCAGCTGCGCTCGGCCTTCTTCACGCGCCGCTAGGGAGGCGCGCTAGAAGAGGATCTTCTTGAACTCCTTCATTGCCTTCTGGCCGGCGCGCATGTTGTTGTAGAAGCCGTCGCGCACCCAGCCGTCCTTCTGCTTCGCGTTCGACTTCGCATGCCGCCGCAGGTAGTCCTCGGCGTAGGCGCGTTCCGCCTCCATCGCGTGGCGCACCATCTTGTCCATGCGGCGGAACAAGAAGGTGCCCTTCTTCTTCTTCTTCTTCCGCTCGTAGACCACCACCGGACTCGCCTCCGTTCCCTTCGGGGGAACGATGGTGACGCGGCGGGCGACGCGGCCGAGGTCGACGCTGTCCATGCGGGCTCCTCCTGTTTCGAAGCGCGCCGACTATAGCACGAGGCCTCAGGCCACGCTGTCCTGCCGGCGCCGATCCTCCGGGGACTCCCGTGGGTGCTCCGCGAACGACCGCTCCACCGCCAGCAGGCGCAGGGAGGCGATCACGAGGGCGGCCACCGCCGCCAGCCAAAGGCTCCAGTGCAGCGCGGGGGCGGCGGCGGCGAGGGCCGGCACCGCCCGCATCACGGGGGCGGCCAGGGAGGGAGGCAGCTCGCGCGCGGCGACGATCATCGCCCCCACCGCGGCCAGGGCCAGAACGGTCCAGCGGAGCATCCCCGCCACCACCTCCATCACCTGCTCCGCGTGGCGTGTGGAGCGGCGGAAGGAGGTGGCCCCCTCCCGCAGGCTGTCGCCCACGATCGCGATGCGCTCCGCGGTCTCCCCCGCGCCGGAGACCGCGCGCGCCCTCCGCAACCCCTCGAGGAACTTCTTGCGCAGGGCGGGCCCGAAGGCCCGGTCGCGCGCCTCCTCCCAGTAGCGTTGGCCGAGGCTCAGGTAGCCGACGTCGGGCAGGAGGTAGGTGAGGGAGGCGTCGAGGGTCACGTGAGCGCGGTCCACCCTCATGAAGACCCACCCGACCGGGAAGCCGGATCCGGCCAGCGAGCGCGCCACGTCGAGCATGGCCGTGGTCATCGAGCGTTCGTGGTAGCTGTGGTTCGGGGCGTGGGCGCGGACCTCGGCCCGGCGCAGGGCCATCGAGGCATGGCGTCGCACGCGATCCCAGTCGATGCTGGGGTCGGGGGAGGGCGCGATGAGCGACATGATGTCGGAGACCTTCTCGAAGTCGAGGTCCGCCAGCGCGCGCGTGATCATGCGATACAGCGTGCGGA
>DASTLK010000410.1:0-3490 GCA_035715025.1 Vicinamibacteria bacterium | reverse complement strand
CATCATGAGGGCCCGGTCGTCCGGATGGGCGAATGGCCCGCCGCCGGCCGTGAGCTTGCGCTCGGGTGGAGGCGCCGCCCGCTCTTTCTGCGCGTCCGCCGTCGGCTCCGCGCGCGCCTCAGCGGAAGGGGCGCCTGCGACTTCGCTCTCTGCCTGCGCCTTCGACCTGGCCGTCCCCGCGGCCACGCGGTCTTGGGCGGACGCGGCCGGCGCGGGGGCGGCCAGACCCCCGACGTTCGCTTTCGTCTTGCGCAGCGCTTCCTCCGCGGGGCGGGGAAGGGCCGACGGCGCCGGCAAGGCGGCCGGCTTGTCCGCTCGATCCCTCTCCTGGAGGCGCCCCTGCGCCTCGCGCTTGGACGGAGGTGCGGGGAGGACGCGCTCGCGCGTCCCGCCCGCATCGGCGAAGCCCGCCTCCGGGGGAAGGACTGTCGATGGCGGGGCGGCGCCGGCGGCGGGCGCGGAGGGCGCGCTCTGCGCCGCGGGCGCGGTGACCGAACGCTCCCGCTGCATCAGGAGGGGAGTCACCGTCACGGCCATGACCGCGGCCGCCGCCGCCGCCGCCCACACCGCGAGGCGGGGCACTCGCGCCGGCCGCCGTACCCGGGCGCGCACGCGCCCCGGTAGCTCCTCGAAATATCCGGCCGGCGCCGTCACGGGCAGCTCGCGCGCGAACGCATCGACGGCCGCGAGCTCTTCGAGCTCGTGCGCGCAGGCCGCGCATTCGCGGAGGTGTCCCTCCACCGCCGCCCGGTCGGCGGCGGAGAGCTCGCCGTCGAGGAACGCCGAGAGGAGCTCGCCCGGATGGCCGCTCATCGCTGGCCTCCCTCCGCCCGCCGCGCCATGGCCGCTCCGAGATAGGGCGTCAGCGCCACCCGCAGCCGCTCGCGCGCCCGCGACAGGCGGCTCATGACCGTGCCGATCGAGATCTCGAGCGCCTCCGCGATCTCCTTGTACGAGAGGTCCTCGAACACGCGCAGGGCGAAAACGGCCCGCTGCTCCGCGGAGAGATCCTCGAGGGCACGCGCGAGAACCGCTCGCGCCTCGGTGTCGAGTACCCGCGTCAGCGGGCTGGCTCCCTTGACCGGCGTCTCCGCGTGGGCCTCCGGCAGCCCTTCCTCCCGCGCCTGCGGAGAACGGACGTGGTTCACGGCCAGGTTGGCCGCGATGCGGCAGATCCAGGGACCGAACGGCCGCGACAGGTCGAAGCGGCCCAGGGCCTGGTGCGCGCGCAGGAACGCCTCCTGGACGACGTCGTCCGCCACGTCGTGGCGGCGGACGATGCGGACGGCGGTGGCGTAGACCCGACGCTGGTAGCGCTTCACGATCTCGTCGAAGGCAAAAAGGTTCCCCTCCCGGGCCCGGGCCAGAAGGTCGGCCTCGGCGGCATCCGGCGCCGCCGGGCCGGCCGCAGCACGGGCCTCCAGGGCGCGGCCGGCGTCTGCTCGGGAAGGTACGTCCATCGCCCTCTACGATACGCCCGGGAGGGCGGCCCTATTCCGGCGGCTGCCGGGTGTCCAGGCCGTCCCCCGGGACGCCCGGCCGCCTACTCGAGGACGTTGATGACGACGCGGCGGTTCTGGGCGCGGTGTTCGCGGGTCTTGTTGTCCACCACCGGTTTGGTCTCGCCGTACGAGATGACCTCGAGCCGGTTGAGGGCGATGCCGAGCTGGTCGTGCATGTAGTTCCGGACGGCGGTCGCACGGTCCAGCCCGAGCTTCTCGTTGTAGGCCTCAGGGCCGGAGGAATCGGTGTGTCCTTCGATCTCGAAGTACACCCCCCGGTTCTCCGCCTTGAGCTGCGCGATGGCTTCGTCGACCAGCGAGCGCGCGTCCGTGGAGACGGCGGCGCGGTTGACGGGGAAGGTGACCTTGTCGTTGGAGAGGGTCACGGTATAGATGAGCTTGCCCTTGGCCGCCCGCTCCGCCTCCGTGGCGCGCTTCAGAGCCTGCTGGGCGGATCCCTTGGCGTCGGAGATGCCCGCCTGGGCCTGCTTGTCGACGTCGTCGATCCGGGTCTCGCTCAGTCTCACCCGCTCCTGCGTCTTCTCCACCTCGCCGTTAAGGGTGTCCACCTTCTGGTTGATCTCGCCCACTTCACGGCCGACGAACTTCTTGGTCGCACAGCCGGACAGGGCCACAGTTGCCACACTTACCGCTACGAGCGGCATCAGGATGGGTCGCATTAAGCCTCCACTATCGATTGTCGGCGGCGCCGGAGATCGGTGCCGCCGTCACGTCCGGGGAACGTAACCACTACGTGTCTTCACGAGTACGCCCTTGCGCGTGCTCAGGACCTCGACCCGGCGAAACCCCGTGGATCCGCGCGGCGGGTCGTATCCCAGCCGATATTGGTGCCTCAGCTCGCCGAGGATGGTGGCGGCCGCGCGCCGCAACCCGAGGAGGTCGCTCACGGTGAAGCTGGCCCCGCCGGACAGGCGTGCGTACTTCTCGAGGATTTCCGTGCCCGCGGTCGCGGCCGCGGGGCGCTGGTCTCCCGTGAATATGTCGGACTTCCGGTCGTCGACGGGTGAGACCACGCTGATCGCGTAGATCGGGACGTCGAGGGCCTGCGAGCGCGCCAGCACGTCGTCCGGCCGGAGCAGGCTGGCCGTGTCCACTCCATCCGTGATCACGACGACGGCCCGCCGGCCCTCGCCCCAGCTGGCCAGGTCGTGCGCGGCGTGATCGAGCGCATCGTGCAGCGCCGTGGACCCGAAGGGCTGGATGTCGGTCATGGCGCGGAGGATGCGGTCGCGGTCGGTGGTGAAGGGGACGAGGCCCCAGTACTTGTGGTCGAAGCCGGCCAGGGCGGCCTCGTCTCCCGGCTGCATTCCGGCCAGGACCTGGGTGACGGCCATCTTCGTGCTCGTGGTCTTCAGGCCCCCGTTCATGCTCCCGCTGGCGTCGACCAGCAGCAGCAGGCGCGCGGGCAGGCTCTCCGCATCCGAGAAGTGCTCCAGGCGCTGGGGCAGGCCGTCCTCGAGGACCCGGAACTCGGCCTGTCGGAGATTCGTGACCGGCCGGCCGTGGCGGTCCACGGCGGTCGCGGAAAGGATCACGAGGTTCGTGCCGCTGGCGAACTGGGGGACGCCCCCGGCGTGGGCCGTCGCGGCCAGGGTGGCGACGACCAGGGCGAGCGGTCCGAGGGGCCGGCGCACGCTAGAGAACCTCACTCAATTGAATATAGACAGGCCACGCGCCAGCCGTGGTGAGCTTCGTCACCAGGCGGCCCGACAGTGATCACGGCCCGCCGCGGGCCTCAGTCCGTGCCCGCGCGGTGGACGAGCAGCTCGATGGCGGTGGCGGTGGCGGGGGCGACGTCGGCGAAGAGGATCGCGATGCGGCGGGCATCGCCCTCGGCCTCGGAGACGCGCAGCACGACCCCGTCGACCTGCACCATGTCTCCCCCGCGCGACGACTGCCAGGCCAGGGTGACCCGGGTCCCGACCATGCAGCTCTGGTGGGTCTCCACCAGCGCCGCGTCCCGGCAG
>DASTLK010000409.1:0-9864 GCA_035715025.1 Vicinamibacteria bacterium | reverse complement strand
GCCGATGGCCACGTGGACGGTGGCGGGAAGGCCGAGGCGCCACGCCGCCGCCAGGAGGCTGACCCCGAGGTGCCGCGGCCGGCGCTGCGCGAGGAAGCGTCCGATGGCCGCGCCCAGCCCGAGGCCGTCGGCATCCCCGGCCACGATGGCGCGGTTGATCTCCTCGCCCGTCTCGCGCGCCATCCCGAACGCGCCCGATCCCAGGCCGGCGGAAACGTCCTCCGAGGTCTGCCCGGCCACCGCGAGCTCGAAGTCGTGCACGATCCCGGCGCCGTTGAGGGCCAGGCCCGTCACCAGACCGCGCTCCATCAGGTCGATGACGACGGGAGAGAGGCCGACCTTGATCACGTGCGCGCCCAGTCCCCACACGATGGGCCGGCCGCGCGTGCGCGCGCGCAGGACGTCGTCCACGAGTGCGCGGAAGCTCTGCCCTCCCAGGATGCGCGGGAGCCCGTCCAGGAAACGCGACAACGGCGCGCCCGGGACGTGAGGGCGGGCGAAGTCGGCGAGGCCGACCTTGCTGCGGCGGCCCTCGAGCGGATAGGTGCGCACGCCCGCGAGGTCCAGCGGCGCGGGCGCGCTCCCCTTCGCGCGCGTGGCCTTCGGGGCCCGCGCGGGCGCCGAGCGGCGCCGCGCGCGCCCTTGCGCCACCGGGCGTCTCCGCGCCATCAGCCGGCGATCGCCTCCTCGACGATCGCGCACAGGACGTGGATCACGAGCCCGTGCACCTCCTGGATGCGCGGCGTCGCCGGAGAGGGCACGTCGATCAGGTAGTCGACCTGTCCGGCGAGGGCACCGCCGCCACGGCCGGTCATGGCGATCGTGATCAGGCCCATCTCACGCGCCTTGGCGAGGGCGGTCACGACGCTCGGCGAGCGGCCGGACGTGCTGATGCCCACGGCCACGTCGCCCCGTCGTCCCAGGGCCTCCACCTGCCGCCGGAAGACGGCGTCGTAGCCGAAGTCGTTGGCGACGGACGTCAGGATCGAGGTGTCGGTGGTGAGGGCGATGGCGCACCAGGCCGGACGATCCTTGAGGTAACGCCCGACGAGCTCGGCCGCGAAGTGTTGGGCGTCGGCGGCGGAGCCCCCGTTGCCGAAGGTGAGGACCTTGCCGCCGGAACGAAGCACATCGGCGATGCGACGCCCGACCGTGAGGACGTGGCCGGCGTTGTCGGCGAAATAGCGCCGCTGCAGATCGGCGCTGTCGTCGGCAGCGGCGCGCACGGCAGCTTCATCCATTAGGGGCGGATTATCTCACCCAAGACGGAGTATCCGTTTGCCGACCGGGGATGGCCGCCGACCAGGCCACAGCGTCTATCTGCTAACCGTGTCGATCGATCTTTTCGTTGCGGTTGTGACTACCGCGGCCGTATATGCACGGTCAGGAGCACCGACATCACACCCGGCTCGTCGACCGCCACCTGGAAGACCGTTCCCTCCCGCACGTTCTGCGGGATGCGCAGGGGCACCGGGAACCGCCGCTCGACCTTGCCCTCGCCGTCACAGCGCAAGCAGTCGAAGACGAATCCGCCCGTGCCTTCGCAGGAGGGGCAGATGGTGAGGAGCGGGACGTCGAGCGGCAGCACGCCCCCCGCGGCCGCTTCCTTCGGAGTCAGCAGGATCTCGCCGCTGAGGCTGCCCGGGCGAACGGGGCGCCGCAGGTCGCCCGCGGCCGGGCTGCGCACGAACGACCAGGACAGCGGCGAGAAGCGATCCTCGACGCGGCCGAGGGTCTCGTCGTAGCGGCGGCGCTGCTCGGCATCGGCGAGCGTTTCGTAGGCCGCCTGTACGTCTCGGAAGGCCTCGCCCGTGGCCGCCTCCGCGCCCAGATCAGGATGCAGCTTCTTGGCGAGGCGACGGTAGGCGCGCTTGATCGCCTCCGTCGAGGCGTCCCGGCTCACTCCGAGGATGCCGTAGTAGTCCTTGGGCTTCTCCATCCTAGGTACACCATAGGTCGCGGTCGGAAGACGTGTCAAGAGGTAATCCCCGCCGCGTCGTTCATGCGCCGGCGACGATCTTGACAGACCCTCCCCCGCGTCACTTATGATCCCTTTCTCTCACGAATTCGCGCCGTTCGTGTGTCCCCGGACGCCACAAGCAAAGGAGCCTGCAGAATGTTCCCGGATCTCTCCTCGACTCTCCAGGCCATCTTCCGCTGGTTCCACGTCATCGCCGGCATCACCTGGATCGGACATCTCTACTTCTTCAACTTCGTCAATACGCCTTTCCAGGGCGGGTTGCCCAAGGAGCTCAAGCCGCAGGTGAATCCCCCGCTCGTCCTGCGCGCGCTCTACTTCTTCCGCTGGGGCGCGATGTGGACGTTCCTGTTCGGCCTCGCGCTCTTCTATCTGATCTACATCCAGGGCGGAGCGATCAAGGACGCGGAAGGGCACCTCAGCCACCGCGCGATGTGGATCCTGCTGGGCGGGCTGCTCGGCACCATCATGTGGTTCAACGTGTGGTTCGTGATCTGGCCGCGCCAGAAGAAGATCCTGGGCGCGATGCTGGGCGGTCCCGCCGCTCCCCCGGAAGCGGCGCCGCAGGCGGCCCTGGCCTCGAAGATCAACACCTACCTGTCCGGACCGATGCTCTGGGGGATGATCGCCGGATCCCACGTGAACCTGTGGGACATGAACATCGGCACCCTGGTCGTCGCCCTCGTCCTCGGCCTGGGCCTCATCCACGGCCTGTACGCGAGGTCGAGGAAAGTCCCGACGACGCTCTGACCTTCTCCGCCGCGCGCACGAAGTTGCGCGCGGCGAAACGTCCGCCGCTGTACCAGGTCAGCAGCCCCTCGGGTCCCACCGCGCGGCGCGCGATCTCCCGCTCGGAGAGTCCCTCCGCTCGCAGCTCCTGGACGCGCGCCACCAGCGCGACCAGCCGGTCGCGCTTGCGCTCGAGCGCGGCCCGGCCGTCGCGCACTTCTCCGCGGTGCGCGCAGAAGACGCGCGTCGCGGGCAGGGCGCAGACGCGATCGAGCGACGCGATCAGGGCGGCCAGGTCCTCGTCCGCGCGCAAATAGCGCAGCCGCTCGGCCAGGAAGAGGTCGCCGGTGAAGAGCCAGCCGCGCTCGCGCTCGAAGAGGCAGACGTGGTCGGGACTGTGCCCGGGCGTGGGCACGACCTCGAAGCGCCACGCGCGCGTGGTGACGTGGGCGCCGAGCGCGCGCGCCTCCACGCGGGGCGGCCGCCCCCAGGCCAGCCGCCGATAGCCTTCCTGCACGAATCCGTGCGCGAGCAGCGGCAGCGCCGCCGCATGCGCCTGGACCTCGATCCCGCGCGCGGCGCGCAGCGCCGCCGCCGCCCCCATGTGGTCCTCGTGATGGTGCGTCACCACCAGGGCCTCGACCGGACGCGCGGCCAGCGCGCGCACGAACGCGCGCGCGGTCGCCGGGGGTCCGCAGTCCACGAGGAGGCCGTCGACGAGGTACGCGCCCGTCCAGTACAGCGGCCAGCCCGCCAGCCGGCGCGCCATGCGGAAGAACGTGACTTCGCCGTGGTCAAAGGTCCGGATCACGCGGCCGGATCCGCCGTCGCCTGCCGGAGCCGGCGCAGATGGCGCCACTCCAGCACGGCGGCGGCGGCGAGCAGGAGGCCGGCGGCGATGATGAACGGATCGCGCCACCTTGGCCTCAGGTCGGCGGCCGCCTCCACCGCCACCAGGCTGGTGGACGTGCTCGCCTGCGCCACCTCGCCGTCGAGGCTCTCCGCCACCAGCAGGAGTCCTTGTCGCGACGGCCGGGGCACGCCCCCGCGCAGCAGCGGCACGGAGACGGTGGCCGTGCCCGAGGCGGGCACCGTGACCTCATCCTGGAGGTGTTCCGGATTCAGGCCGCGGGGCGACAGCACGCGCAGGCGGATGCGGTGGGCGCGGCCATCCGCGCTTTCGAGAGCGACCGGCAGCAGGACGCGATCGCGCAGCGTGACTTCGGGTGCGCGGATGCGCACGGGCGGGGCCGCCGTCGCCCCCAGGGTCAAAAGGAGGAAGGCGCGCTGGCTCCGCGCGGCCGGGGTGACGCCCGCCGCCGCCGGCGGCGCGTAATCGAGGAGGAGGACCACGGGGTAGACACCGGGACGCGGGACTTCCCGGGGGAAGACCAGGCGCGCCGCGGCCGTCGCGCCGGGCGCGACGCCAGCGGGGACCCGCGCCTCGTCATAGTGCCCGGCCAGCTCTCCGACGACGGAGACCCCCCCGCTGGCCGCGTCGCCACGATTCGTGAGGTCGACCCTCACCTCGAGCTCGCCTTCCTCGGTGAGGACGACCGCGCCTCCGACGTCGAACGTCGGCCCCACGATCGCGGGAACGGACGCGGAGGCGGCCGGGGTGGCGGCAGCGGCGGCCGCGAGCAGAGCGAAAACGAGGGGCGTCACGGTCAGAAGGCGTGCAGGGCGCGCGGACGGGCGAGCGTCGTCGTCAGCGCGTAACCGGCACGAAGGAGACGCCGGTGGGGACGAGCTCGTCCGGCAGCTTCTTTCCCTGCTTCTGGTTCGTGGCGTGGACCTTGATGGCGGCGGCGCGGGCCGGATCCTTCTCGACGGGCGCGAACTCGCATTCCGGCTTCACTTCCAGGTTGAAGGTGCTCGTGCGCTGCGATTCGTACTGGTCGTCCACGGCCTGGACGTAGTACTCGAGGATCTGCACCTTGCCCGCGCGCACGCCGGGCAGGGTGCCGCAGAAGCTCAGGCCGCCGAAGACCATGTCCACGAAGCTGTAGAACTTCTCGCCCGCGGGCCGGAAGTAGATGCGGGCGGCCGCGACCTGGCCGTCGTCGGTGATGGAGGCGCACAGGCTGGCCGGCTTCTCCGGCACCATGCATGGGCTCGGCTGATGGTCCACGCTCGGAGGCTCGGCCGATGCCCCCCGGGCCACACCCCACGCGAGCACGACCGCGCCGGCCACGGCCAAGACCTTCATGATCCCTCCCGGCCTCACTTCCACGTCACCTGGTTCGTGTAGCGCTCGCCGCGCGCGGTGTGGATGGTCACCTCCATCGACCAGGAGGTCGTGTCCTCCTTCCACGCTTCGGTCGTGCTCATGACCAGCGCCTTTTGCTGCGGCGCCACGTCACGGGCCTGCGGAGGCACGGGGGCGGAGATCTTCTTGCCGTTGATCGCGGTGCTCACGACCATGTCGCGCAGCTGGATGGGCGCGTTCCCTTCGTTCACCAGGAACACCTTCACCGTATAGCGCTCGCCCGCCTTGGGGCTGGCGGGATCGATGTCGAAGTTGATCTTGCCCGGCAGGTCCGCCGCCGTGGAGCCCTTCTTCACGTCCACGCCGGGAGTGTTCTCGAAACCGTCCGGCACCGACCCTCCCGGCTTGGTCTCGGTGCTGGCCGCCACCGTCTTCCCGGACGCGAAGCCCTTTCCGGCCGCATGCGTCCCGCCGCCTCCCCCGCCACCGCCGGTGTTGATCTGGGCCAGCGCGCGCGCCTGCACGGCCGCGCTCTTGCCGTTGATGGCGCGGATGTTGTTGGAGTCGACCCCGAGCGCCCGGTCGTAGCCCGCGATGGCCTCGTCGTACTTCTGTCCGGCCAGCGCCGCGTCCGCAGTGGCGATGAACCCGTTGAGCTGCTGGGTCGCTTGCGCCGCCTGGGTGCGCCGCGCGGCGTCCGCCACTTCCTGGGCCGCCGCCTGCTGGGCCTCCTGGACGCGCGTGAGGATCTGGGGCGCCTTGTTGTCCCAGGGGGCGAGGTCACGGCCGGCGTTGGCCTCCTGCTTCGCCTTGTCGAAGTCCTTGGCGCGCAGGGCGTTCTCCGCGGCCCGGAAGTGCAGCTCGGCCTTCTGCCCGCTGAGCGCATTCTCGATGACGCTCTTCGCGCTGGCGTCGCCCTGATCCTCGGCCAGGGCGCGGCGCGCCTGGCTCATGGCCTCGTCGTAGTCGCCGCGGTTGAAGGCGGCCTTGGCCGCCCTCATGAACTTGCCCTTGGCTTCGATGGGCGGCATCGTGGCCGGCGGCGGCGGCTGCGTGGTCGGCGGGAGCGTGGGCACGGGCACCGTGGTGGGAACGGTACTGTCCGTCGTCGGCCCCGCGATCGTGGTCGGCGGCGTCCCCGTCTGGGTCTTCTGCCAGTAGATGAACCCGCCCGCCACGACGAGGAGCACGGCCATCCCGCCCAGGACGACATACAGCATGGGATGGCCCTGCGCGGGTGGCGGCGCGGGCTTGTACTCCGGGCGAGGCGCGGGCGTCGGACGCGGCCCGGGCGGCCGTGTGGCCGGCCGTCCCTCGCGCGCGACCTGACCGGGCGTCAAGACCGTCTTCGCGGTGCCGCGCCCCATGGTCCCCGGCTTCTTGACCGTGGGCGAGGTCTGGCCGGAGGCGGTGGGGCCGAGGTTCATCGTCGCCCCGACTTCCGGCTCGTCGCCCGTGATCAGGGTCGGCCCCGCGGGCGTCTCCGTCAGCGGCTCCGGCGGCGGTCCCGACGGCTCCTCGAGGTCGAGTAGACCCTCGAGGGCGTTCACGGCGGACGCGGAGGTCGCGCGGCTCTTCAGGAACTCGCGCAGGTCCACGGCAAAGTCGTAGGCGGTCTGGTACCGCTCGTCCAGGGTCTTGGCCAGTGACTTCTTGAGCACCGGCATGAGCGCGTCGTACTCCGCACCCTCCGGGATCAGGTCGAAGTTCGGCTCCTCGTGGGTGATCTTGTAGAAGATCGCCATGAGGTTGTCGGAGTGGAAGGGGCGGCGCCCGGCCAGCAGCTCGTAGAGCATGCAGCCCACGGAGAAGAGGTCGCTGCGCCCGTCCACCTTCGCGCCCTTCACCTGCTCCGGCGACATGTAGTCGGCCGTGCCCACGATGTTGCCGGTGCCGGTCATGGAGGCGGTGGTCAGGCGGGCCACCCCGAAGTCCATGATCTTCACCGTGCCGTCCTGGTTGATGAAGATGTTCGCGGGCTTGATGTCGCGGTGCACGATGCCGGCCTGGTGCGCATGGGCGAGGCCGGCCAGCACCTGCACGATGATGTTGACCTTGCGCTCCAGGGTCAGGGGCGGGGGCGTGCGCACCGCCTTCTGCAGGTCCATGCCCTTGAGCAGCTCCATCGCGATGAACGGCGAGCCGTCGGTGTGCGACCCGAGGTCGAAGACGTTCACCACGTTGGGATGCGTCATGCGCGCGACGGCCTTGGCCTCGCGCTCGAACCGCGTCTTGAGCTCGGGGTCGTCGGCGATGGCGGCCACCATCACCTTGAGCGCGACGTCGCGCTCGAGGATGGTGTCGTGGGCGAGGTACACGATCCCCATCGCGCCCTTGCCCAGCGGCTTGACGATGTCGTATTTGCCGATGCGGCCCGAAAGCTCCTTGATCGGCGCCGACGGCGCGGAAGGATTGGATTCGGGGTCGCTCATCGCGCGGGGGACAACTCCTCTGAGGCCCTGGAATTAGAAGATAAACGTACCCCCGAGTCAACCAGGGCGGAGGGACGACGTGGCCGGCCGCACGCGGCGACTCGCGCGACCGGCGAGGCGCCCGGCCGAGACGGCGGGCCAGGTGCCGCTTCGGCGCTGGTAATCGTTACGGCCGCGCCTTGGAAGTGACCGCGAAATGATCCCGGCGGTTGCGTGCCCAGCAATCCTCCGTGGACTGCTGGCAGAGGGGGACTTCCTTGCCGTAGGAGACCGACTTGAGCCGGTCGGCGGCCACTCCGAGGGAGACGAGGTAATCGTAGGCCGCCTTGGCGCGGCGCTCGCCGAGGGCGAGGTTGTACTCCACGGTCCCGCGCTCGTCCGCGTGTCCCTCGACGGTCACCCTCAGGAAATCGAAGCGCTTGAGCGCGTCGGCGTTCTTGCCGAGCACGGCGCGGTCCGCCTCCCGGATGTCGGCGCGGTCGAAGTCGAAATGGATCTCCGAGAGCAGACCCATCCGCTCGATCTCGTCGGTGGCCATCTTGCGCATGCGCGTGTATTCGTCCTCGACGGGCGTGACGTCGCGCGAGGGCGGCGGCTCCGGCGCCGGAGGCGGCGTGGCGGGAGCGACGGGCGCGGGCGCCGCCATCGGGGGCGGCCCGCCCTTGGGCCCTCCGTGATGGCACGCGGACAGAGCGACCAGACCCGTCAGGGCGACGGCCAACACCGTCTGTCTCATGGGTGAATGCCCCTTTTCGATGAGGCCGGCCCTCACGACGGAGGGCCGGCCAGCCTTTAGGGTTTCTTTTCTTCGTCCTCGCCCTTCATCCCTCTTCGGAAGTTCCGAATCCCCTCGCCGAGGCCACGGCCCAGCTCGGGGATACGGCCCGTGCCGAAGATGAGGACGACGATGACGAGTATGAGGAGCAGCTCCGGAAAGCCGAGACCGAACATGAACGCCTCCCGCGAATGACGACCGCACAGAGCGCGGTGCCCCGTGATGATATCTCACCCGGCATGGAACATAGAATGGCGGCGCAGCGGCTGGAAAGGATGCGCCATGACCGACAGTAAGAAGAGAGAGCTCACGCGGCGGGGGTTCCTGGAGAAGGCCGGCCAGGGGCTGGCCGCGGCCAGTGCATTCGGGGCGATGGCCAATCGCGCCTTTGCCCAGGCGGTGCCCGAGCCGCCGGGCCGCAAGATGGGTTGGGCGATCGTCGGACTCGGCAACCTCGCCATCAGCCAGATCCTGCCCGCGTTCGCGAAGTGCGAGAAGTCGAAGGTGGTGGCCCTCGTCAGCGGCCATCCGGACAAGGCCGCGAAGCTGGCCGCGCGCTACGGCGTGAACCCCAAGGCGATCTACGACTACCACAGCTACGACGCGCTGAAGGACAACCCCGAGGTCGACGTCATCTACGTCGTCCTGCCCAACAGCATGCACGCGGAGTACACGATCCGCGGCGTGCAGGCGGGCAAGCACGTGCTCTCCGAGAAACCGATGGCCAGCACGCCCGCGGATTGCCAGGCCATGATCGACGCCGCGAAGAAGGCGGGCAAGAAGCTGATGGTCGCCTACCGCTGCCGCTACGAGCCCTTCAACAAGGAGATGATCCGGATGGCGCGCGAGCAGGAGCTGGGCCCGGTCAAGGTCATCGTGGCCGACCACGGCTTCAACATCGGCGACCCGACCCAGTGGCGGCTCAAGAAGGAATTCGCGGGCGGCGGCTCCCTCATGGACATCGGCATCTACAGCCTGCAGGCCGCGCGCTACATCACGGGCGAAGAGCCCGCCGAGATCAACGCCGTGACGTACACGACGCCCGGCGACGTGCGCTTCAAGGAGGTCGAGGAGACGATCAACTTCCAGCTCCGCTTCCCCAGCGGCGTCCTCGCCAACTGCACTTCCAGCTACGGCTACGCGGGGCAGAACAAGTACCGTGTCATCGCGACCAAGGGCTGGTTCGAGCTGGAGCCGGCGACGTCCTACACCGGCCTGCGCATGAAGATCCGGCGCAACAACGCGACCGAAGACCGCGACATGCCCCAGCGCGACCACTTCGCGCTCGAGATGGACCACATGTCGGAGTGCGTGATGGAGAACAAGGAGCCGCTCACCCCCGGCGAAGAAGGGCTGCGCGACCTGAAGCTGATGATGGCGATCTACGAGGCCGCGCGGACGGGGAAGACGGTGAAGGTCTAGACCGGCCGCGGCGCGTCCGCGGGAAGGACCACGAGATTCAGGCGGCCGCGGCGATAGCCGGCGGGGTCGATGGCCGCATGCGCGTAACCCGCGGCGCACACCGCGCGCTCGACCGCGCTGCGCAAGGCGGGATCGGCCAGGCGGCCCAGCTCCTCCGGAGCGATCTCGACGCGGCCGGTGTCGCCCAGATGCCGCACGCGCAGCTCGCGGAAACCGAGGGCGCGCAGCGCCCGCTCCGCGGATTCCACGCGCGCCATCGCGTCGCGCGTCACCGTCGTGCCGTAGGGCAGGCGCGAGGCCAGGCAGGGCGAGGCGGGAA
>DASTLK010000408.1:0-2151 GCA_035715025.1 Vicinamibacteria bacterium | reverse complement strand
TCTCGCCGCCGTCGATGCCGGCGGCCGCGCGCAGCTCCTCCGCCATCGCCTCCGCGGAGGCGAGCCGCTCCGCGGGACGCTTGGCCAGGGCCCGGCGGATGACGCGGTCCGCGGCCGCGATGGCGGGGGAGCCGACGAGCGCCGGAGGCTGCTCGTGAAGCGTGGCATGGAGGATCTCGACGACGTTGGCGCCCGCGAAAGCCGGCCGGCCCGCGAGCATCTCGAACAGGATGGCCCCCGTCGCGAACAGGTCGGTCCGCGCATCCAGGTCCTCCCCCGTGACCTGCTCCGGCGCCATGTAGCGCGGCGTACCCACGAGCATCCCCGTTCGCGTCAGCTCGGCGGCCGAGCTGAGCGATCGTGCAAGCGCCGGGTCGCTCGGACGGGCCAGGCCGAAGTCGAGCAGCTTCACCCCGTGCGGGGTGAGGAACACGTTGGAGGGCTTGAGGTCGCGGTGGACGATCCCGCGCGCATGGAGCGCGCCGAGCGCGGCCAGGATCCCCAGCCCGATGGGCACCGTCTCCGTCACGCTCAGCGGTCCGTCACCCAGGCGTTCGGCCAGCGACTCGCCCTCCAGCAGCTCCATGGCGATGAACAGCTCGTCGCCGTGCTCGCCGATCTCGTAGATGTGGCAGACGTTCGGATGGTTGACGCTGGCCGCGGCCCGGGCCTCGCGCCAGAACCTCTTGCGCGCCGTCTCGTCGTGGGCCAGGGACGACATGGTCTTGACGGCGACGGTGCGCTCCAGCCGTTCGTCCCGCGCCGCGTAGACGACGCCCATCCCACCCTGCCCCAGCTTGCGGGCGATCGCGTAGTGGCCGATGCGCTCGGGCACGGCCTCTTCCGGAGGGGGAGTGAGGGCGAGACTCGGGTCTGCGGGTGGAGACGGCGCTGCCCGTGTGACCATCCAGTCGTAGAGGGCGCGCAGCCGTCCCCGGGGCGTGTTGTCGAGGGGTTTCTCCGCCACGGGACCGTCGATCATACCCCGTCGCGCCGTCGCCGATTTACTTCGGCTTCTCCACGGGCTCGGTCAGCGTCACCTCGGTCGTGGCCGTCGCGCCCTCGCCGACCGAGACCTTGGCCGTGCCCTTGTAGGTTTCGTTCCGCACCTCGATCTCGATCGCTCCCGCCGGGGTCGAGATCTCCGTGACCCCCGTCGCGTCCGTGGGGCCGCGACCGCCCATGGAGGGAACGCTGATGAAGGCACCGGCCAGTTTCGTGACGAACGCCCAGGCCTTTGGCAGAGGCAGACCGTCCGGACCCTTGACGAGCAGTCGGACCCGCGAGGCGGGACGCAGGGTCAAGGTGAGATCAGCACCGCCGGGCGATAGGCCCATGCGTACGGTGTAGCCCGCGAGCTCGCCGCCCGCGCAGAGGTTGTAAGGCTTGGCGGCCAACCCTGAGATGCGGAAGCTGCCATCCGGCAGCGTCTGCGTGCCGCCGTACTCCGATTCCCCGGCGCGCGCCGCCACGGCCACGCCCGAAACCCCTTGACCGCTCGCGTCGACCACCCGCCCCTTGATCTCGAGGCCCTTCTCGAGCTCGAGCCTGGCGTCGGACAGTCCGGACGCGGCCACCGTGGCCGCGAGGTTCGCGGTGCCGTAGCCTTCGGCCCGCGCCGAGAGGGTGTATTCGCCGGGCTCCGCGTCGAGCTGGAAGCGACCGTCCACACCCGTCTGCGCCGAGCCCGCGCGGGGGGCATCCTTGTCCTTGGGCGCGGCGCTCACGAAGGCCAGGGGCACCGGCTGATCCGTGTCCTTGTCCACGACGATGCCGGTCACGGCAGCGCCGGAGAAGGCGATCTCCAAGGTGTAGGCCTCGACGTCGGGAATCTGCACTTCGCGCTGAGGATAGTTCGTCCGGCCGTCCGGGCTCTCCGTCCGGACCCAGTACTTGCCCGGCGTGTCGACGATGAGGGCGAACGTGCCATCTTCGCCGGTCGTGCCGAGGTTCCGTTGCGGGCCAGTCGGCTCGCCGGCCACGGCGTCGAAGCCGGCACCCATCATGAAGCTGGCGCCTCCCTGTCCCATGAAGCGGAGGCGCAAGCCGGGCAGCGGCGTTCCGGATTTGGTCACGTGCCCGCTGACCAGGATGTCGCGGCTGCTGAATTCGACGGCCGTCGTCTCCCCTTCGGCTACCTCGACCTGCTTC
>DASTLK010000407.1:0-7180 GCA_035715025.1 Vicinamibacteria bacterium | reverse complement strand
CCCGGTGGTCTTCGTGGCCGAGCGGCGCGGACGCCCCTGGGTGCGTGCGGCCGGCGTGCCTCCCGGCCACGGCGGCGCTGCGCCCGGGCACGGCGGTATCCCGCCGGGGCAGGTCAAGAACGGCGTGCCGCCCGGCCACCGCGAGGCCGTCCGCGTCGAGGACGACGGCAGGGTGAAGATCAAGGAGAAGGGGCACGATCGCGACGACGGCGACGACGATCGCGGGGACCACGGCGGCAAGGGCAAGGGCAAGGCGAAGGGCAAGGGACACGGCAAGAACTGAAGGCCGCGCCTCCCCGGTCTGCGGATCTCAGGACGGACGGCCCCACGAGCCGCCCCGGCCTCGCTCGACCGCGTAACCGAGGCCGGGACTGGCGAGGTGGACCCTCTCCGCCTGCGGCTGGAGCGACACGAGGATCGACGCCGCCCCGGCGGCGTCGATCGTCATCTGCACGGGCACGAATCCCTCGGCGATGACGCGCAGCACGTGCGCTCCGGGGCCCGGTTGCGCCCATGCGACGGGTGCGCGGCCGACGCAAACGCCGTCGATCCACACCGTCGCGCCGATCGGGTCGGCACCGACCACGAGCGTCGGCGGCTCGAGGGCGGGGAGAACGGTCTCGTCATGAGGGCCGAGATCGAGCGTGTCCTGACCACGCGGATCCTTGCGGCGTGCCCGCTGCGCGCGACGCCGCGGCGCGGGCGGACGGGCGGTGACCTTGTGGAGCTCCAGGGCCTTCACGAAAGCCTCCGCGCTGGAGGGCCTTCGCTCCGGCTCCTTGTGGAGCATCCCGGCCAGGATCTCGTCGTAGGCGGCCGGGAGGAGGGGATTGAGCGTGCTCGGCGGCGCGGGCTCGTCGTAGACCACGCGATGGATGATCGCGCCCACGTTCTGGCCCGGGAACGCGCGCTGGCCGGTGAGCATCTCGTAGGCGATCGCTCCCAGCGAGAACAGGTCGGAGAGGGCCGTGGCCCTTCCCTCCACGATGTGCTCGGGAGCCAGATACGAGGGATGACCCAGGAACTTGCCGCCGACGGTGGCGTCGCCGCCCGGGAACACGGCGAGCCCGAAGTCGGTCAGCTTCGGCGTTCCATCCGGGAGCAGCATGACGTTGCGCGGCTGCAAGTCGCGGTGCACGACGCCGTGCGCATGCGCGTAGTCGAGGGCCGAGCCGAGGCTGGCCAGGACGGAGAGCGCGTCTTCGGGGCGCAGCTTGCGGCCACGGAGCCGGCGAGAGAGAAGCGTGCCCTCCAGGAACTCCATCACGAGATAGTCCTCACCCTGATCGTAGATGCGGACGATGTTCGGGTGAGCGAGGCCCCCGGCGGCCTGCGCCTCCATCCGGAAGCGGCGGCGGTAGAGCTCGACCGTCCGTGCCGGTAGATACGCCGTACGCATGAGCTTGATGGCGACGGCGCGGCTGGTCATGGGGTCGAACGCGCGGTAGACCCGGCCGAGCGATCCTCGGCCGAGCTCCGCCCGCACTTCGTAGCGGCCGAACTGATCGCCTCGGGCCAGGAAGTGACGCTCGCCCGCCACGGGCGACGCGGCGGTGGGCGCGTCTGTTTCGTGGAGTGGATCGATCGGTGTCGTTCGCGCCGTGGGCATCCTCAAGGGTAGAGGAGACCATCGACCGGCCAAGGGAACGGTGTCCGCGGTCACAAAGCACGACCCCAGAAAGACTTACAAGGCACGTTTGTCGGAATTTCAAAACGACGATCGCGGCCGGCGCTACTTCTCGGGCAGCAACTCCGGTGCGCTGGCGGGGGGAACCTCGGCGACGGGCGCAGGAGTGGGATCGAATGTGAACGTGAGCTTTTCGCCCTCGACACCGATCGTCACCGTCCCGCCGTTCTCGAGCTTGCCGAAGAGGATCTCGTCCGTGAGTGGATCACGCACTTCGGTCTGGATCACGCGCGCGAGCGGCCGCGCACCCATCACCGGATCGAACCCCTTCTTCGCCAGGTAGGTCCGCGCTTCGGGCGCGAGCGTGATGGCGACGCGCCGCTCCGTGAGCTGGGCCTCGAGCTGGAGGACGAACTTGTCGACGATCGTCTCCATCACGTCGAGGTTGAGGCTCTTGAAGGTGACGATCGCGTCGAGCCGGTTCCGGAACTCGGGGTTGAAGAGCCGCTCCAGCGCCTTGTTGCCGCGGCGTCCCGCCTCGTGCGCGCGGTCCTGCACCCGGTCCGAGCTGAAGCCGATGATGCCCGCGCTCATCTCGCGCGACCCCGCGTTGGACGTCATGATGAGGATGACCTGCCGGAAGTCCGCCTTGCGCCCCGTGTTGTCGGTGAGGGTCGCATGGTCCATGACCTGGAGCAGGATGTTGAAGAAGTCGGGGTGCGCCTTCTCGATCTCGTCGAGCAGCACCACGCTGTAGGGGTGCTGGCGCACGGCGTCCACGAGCAGGCCGCCCTGCTCGAAGCCCACGTATCCGGGCGGGGCGCCGATGAGGCGGGCCACGGCGTGCTTCTCGCCGTACTCGCTCATGTCGTAGCGGATGAACTCGTTTCCGAGATGGAGCGCGAGCTGCTTGGCCAGCTCCGTCTTGCCGACGCCGGTGGGGCCCGTGAACAGGAAGCAGCCCGCCGGATGGTCGGGATGGCCGAGGCCGGCGCGGGCGCGCTTGATCGACATGACGGCCGTGTGGACGGCGGCCTCCTGGCCGAACACGACGCGCTGGAGCGCTTCCTCCAGCGTGCGCAGGCGCTCCTTGTCGGAGGCGGAGGCCTGCTTCTCCGGAATGCGCGCCATGCGCGCCACGACCTTCTCGACCTCGGGTACGTCCGCCGTCTTCTTCTCGTCGGCGCTGGCGGCCTGCAGGCGCAACATGGCCCCCGCCTCGTCCAGGACGTCGATGGCGCTGTCGGGGAGGCGGTGATCGCGCAGGTGCCGGCGGGCGAGCCGGGTGGCGGCCTCGAGGAAGGCATCGGTGTAGGAGACCTTGTGATACTCCTCGTAGCGGCTGCGCAGCCCGCGCAGGATCTTGATCGTCTCCTCGACCGTGGGCTCGTTGAGGTTGATCTTCTGGACGCGGCGGGCCAGCGCGCGGTCCTTCTCGATGTGCTTGAACTCCTCGAACGTGGTCGAGCCCACCAGCCGGATCTCGCCTTCCGTCAGCACCGGCTTGATCAGGTTGGCGAGGTCCATGGTGCCGCCGGTGGTGGCGCCGGCTCCGACCATGGTGTGCATCTCGTCGATGAACAGGATCGACCGCGGCCGCTTCTTGAGCGCGTTGAGCACGGCCTTGAAGCGCTCCTCGAAGTCGCCGCGATAGCGCGTTCCGGCCAGGAGCGCGCCGGTATCGAGAGCGAAGACCTCGGCGCCCTTGAGGATCTCGGGGGCGTCCGGCTGGAGGAGGCGGAGGGCCAGCCCTTCGACCAGCGCCGTCTTGCCCACGCCGGGGTCGCCCACGAAGACGGGGTTGTTCTTGCGGCGCCGGGCCAGGATCTCGAGCGCGCGCTGCAGCTCCGGCAGCCGCCCGATCAGGGGGTCCAGCTTGCCCTGCCGGCCGCGCTCGGTGAGGTTCACGCAGTACGCACCGAGGGGATCGTGCGCGGTGGCCGCGCCCTCTTCGCCGGCGCCCCCCGCCGCGATCTCCGGCTCCGGCGCGTCACCGGGCACCTTCGAGATCCCGTGGGAGATGTAGTTGAGGATGTCGAGCCGGCTCACCCCCTGGCCGGTCAAGAGGTCGACGGCGTGGGAGCGTCCCTGGGCCAGCAGCGCGGCCAGGATGTCGCCCACGTCCGCCTCCGTCTTGCCCGCGCTCTGCACGTGCAGGACGGCCGTCTGCAGGACGCGGCGGAAGGCGAGGGTCTGATCGGGCGGACGCTTGGCCCCGAGGGGCAGGGTCTCGAGGTGCTCGTCGAGGAACGTGTCGAGGTCGGTCTTGATCTTCTCGGTGTTGGCGCCGGCCGCGCGCAGGATCTTGTCCCCGCTCGTCTCGTTGAGGATCGCGAAGAGGAGATGCTCCAGGGTCAGGTGGGCATGGCGCCGGGAGACCGCCTCCCGGGCGGCGGCGTTGAGGACCCGTTCCACGGTCCGGCTGAACATGACTCTATCTTACCCGCGCTACCATGGGCCCGTGAGAGAGGTCCTGGTGCGCGTGGCGGGCCTCGTCTTCGCGACCGCCTATGCGGCCTTCATCGCGTCCGTCTACGCCCGCCAGCCGCGGACGGTGCAGCAGCTCGCGGGCGGGATGGCCGCTTCCGTCGGGGCCTATCGCGTGGACCCCGTGAACTTCCAGGAAGGCCTGCGCTTCTTCCGCGCCGACCAGTTCATCGAGGCCCGGGCCGCCTTCGAGCGGGCCGACCCCGCGCGGCAGGACGCGCCGACCCAGTTCTACATCGCGTACAGCTTCTACCGTCAGGGCTGGGGTCGCCTCTATCGCGACGATGCGCTGTATCGCCAGGGCCTGGAGGTGGTCGACCGCGCCATCGCGCGCGCTCCCGGCGGGCGCCTCGTGGTCGCCGACCCGAACCTGCAGATGCACACCGCGGACGAGCTGCGGGCGGAGCTCCAGCGAGGGCTGACGCGCGAGCTGTCCGACCTCAGTCCCATGAAGGTCTTCGCGGAGCGCAAGTGACACGCCCCCTTCCGCCCGCGCGCGAGGCGTTCGTCCTGCCCGCCCTCTTCCTGACCGTGGCCGGCGCGGGCGGCCTGCGCGTCTCGCCCGACGGCGGGGCGATGAGCTTCGTGCCTCCCCCCCTCATCACGCTCGTGCTGGCCGTGCTCCTGCTGGGCGTGATGGCGCGGGCCGGACTGCTCCTCCCGTCGGGCCTCCTCGGCGATCACCGCACGGGGCTCGAGAACGCCAGCGGAGTCGTCGTCCTGCTGAGCCTGTTCGCGGCGAGCGCGCAGCTGTTCACCTGCCTCACCCCGGACGCCGGGGTGCTGCGCCTCATCTTCAATCTCTTCTTCCTGTTCCTCCTCTGGAACACGCTGGCCGCGCAACCCGACCGCACGCGGCTGCTGCGCAGCCTGCTCGTCGTGTTCGGCTGGGCCTACGTCGTGCGTTACGTGGCCCTGGCCGCGCTGGCCGATCCCCAGGCGGGCTGGACGCGCCGCCTGCTCACCGTGCTCCTCGAAGGCGCGTCCTCGGGGCCGATCGCGGGCGAGGCGACGGCCCCCCTGGCCGGCTACGTGGCCTTCGCCACCCTTGCCCTGTATATGACCGGGCTCGGCCTCTTGCCGCGCCCGGCCCCCTCGGCGGCGGCGGCCCTGGTCACGACGCGCGCGCCCGACGTCCTGGAGTAGCGGCCGCGATCAGCGCTTCCGCATCGCCGCATCCGCGCTGTAGGGACCCGCGCCGCGCGCCGCGATGTACAGGAACAGGAAGCAGTAGACGACGGCCAGCTCGCCCTTGTTGAGGATGGGCCAGAAGCCGCCCTTGGCGTGGACCATGAAGTAGGCCACGGCCATCTCGCCGCTGGCGAGGAAGGCGACCCAGCTCGTGAGCAGGCCGACCGCGATCAGGAGCCCGCCCGCGAACTCGATGATGGCGGCCGCCAGCATCATCGGGTTCGACGTCATGGCCGTCCCGCCCAGCGCCCCGAACAGCTTCTGCGCGCCGTGGCAGGCGAAGAGGATCCCGACGACGATGCGCAGCACCGTGTAGATGCGCTCCGCATGACGTCCCAGCCACCGATCCATAGTGACCTCCAGGTGTTCGTCCAGTGTAGCGCGCACGCTCGCGGCGGGGCGCGGTCAGGGCGAAGTTGCCGGCGCCGGTGTTTCCGGCTCGGCACGCAGGCGAGGCAGCCGCGTCGCCACGTGTCCCCGGGGCTGGGCCTCGATCTCCGCGACCCGAAGCAGGAGGAGACGGTGGACCTCCTCCGGTATCCCCGGAGGGGCGGCGGGGGAGTGGCTCCGCAGTCCCGCCGCCACCTGCTGCAGGCGGGTGCGCACGGGGCCCACGCTCTCGCGCGCCGCCGCCTGATCGATCTCGTGGGCGGCCCCCTCGCGCGCCGCCGGATCGTCTCCCTCCGCCGCGATGCCGCCGAGCCAGGTGACGTACACGAGGTTCTCGAGGTAGTCGTATTCGGCGGGCGCCATGTCGTGCTTGCGGAAGGCCGCGAAGCGCTCCTGGAGCAGGCCCCCCACGCCTTCCATCAGGGAGGGCACGTCCCGGAGGCGGGCCCTGTCGCCGCGGGCGGGTCCGCGTCGCCGCAGCTCGTCGCCTTTGCCTTCCAGGCGGCGGAGGTCGCTGCGCAGGGCGAGGAAGGCGTCCAGCTTCTCCGCGCTGAGCGCGGGCGCCGCCGGCTCGCTCCAGCCCTTCTGCCGCATCCAGGCCTCGAACTCCGTCTGCTCGGCCTTCATCCGGGAGATCGGCGCGTACATGGTGCGCGCGCGGCGCAGGGCGCCCGGCCCGAACAGCGCCACGACGGCCCCCACGAGGGCCAACACCACGCCGATCGCGATCAGGCAGCCGCGGGCTTTCATGTCCGGCGGTCAGCCCTCCTCGATGGAAGCCCGCAGCGGGAAGCCGTTCTCCTCGGCCATCGCATGGACGGTCGAGACCTTCGTCTCCGCGATCTCGTAGGTGTACGCCCCGCACACCCCCCGGCCCTCGATGTGGACCGTCATCATGATGCGATAGGCCTCGGGCTCCGGTTTGTTGAACACCTGCTGCAGGACGAGCACCACGAACTCCATCGTGGTGTAGTCGTCGTTGAGCAGGACGACCTTGAACATCTTCGGGCGCTTGGTCTTCTCCTTGGGCTTCTCGAGGACCTCGCCGCCGGTCTGGGGTTTCTCGCGGGGCATCGCCGTTCCTATTATGTAAGATGGGCGGATGTTCGGGCGCTCGCGGACGGGTTCGACCCTGTGCCCTTCGTGTGGGATGCTCGTCGGGGTCAATGACGCGAGGTGTTACGGCTGCGGGCGCGCCCGGCCCGGCCTCTTCGGCCTGACCGCGCTCCTGCGCCAGCACGGGCTGGACGACCTCTTCGTGCCGATCGTGATGTGGGGCTGCGGTGCCGTGTACCTGGCCAGCCTGGCCATGGATCCCTCCGCGATCAGCGGCCAGGGGATCCTGTCGATGCTCTCTCCAGGCCTCAAGAGCCTCTTCGTCCTCGGGGCCAGCGGCGCCGCTCCCGTCTTCGGCTATGGGCGATGGTGGACGGTGCTGAGCGCGTCCTGGCTGCACGGCGGCGTGCTGCACATCGTGTTCAACAT
>DASTLK010000406.1:0-2582 GCA_035715025.1 Vicinamibacteria bacterium | reverse complement strand
TGATCGATGCGCTCGTAGGAGGTGAACCGCTTGCCGCAGGACAAGCACTCGCGCCGGCGGCGGATGACCTCGCCCTCCTTGCTCTCGCGCGAGTCCACGACCTTGTCTTCCAAGTGCGCGCAGAAGGGACACTTCATCTCGGCCTCGTCGGTTCGAGGGCGGCCAGGCGGGCCATCGGAACGTCATCCGAAGGCTTCTCGGCCATGTCCGCCACCTTGCCCATGGTGAGTCCTTCCCGCCCCAGCAGCGCCAGCCCCAGCACGAGCACGGGCAGGTTCGTCAGCGCGTGGCACGCGATGCCCGCCGCCGCCGCCGTGTGCTTGTCCACGGCGAAGGCCTGCGTGAGGGCGAGAAGGTAGAACTCGTGGAAACCACCGACCGCGCCCGGCGTGGGCGCGGCCACTCCGACGGTGAGGAACGCCACCATGAGGAACGACGTATGGAAGGGAAGGTCCAATCCGAACGCGCGGTTGCTCCACCAGATGCCGAGGTCGATGCTGAGCCACACGAGCACGGACTGGCCGAAGATGAAGAGCAGGTGCGCGGGCGAGGCCTTCAGCACGGCCAGGCCCTCCGCGAAGGTCGCCACCGCGCCCGCGATCGCGTCGACCCATCGTGCGGGCAGCGGTGAGAGCACGCGTCGCAGCAGCTTCACCACGACCTCCGCATGACCGTGGAGGAGGAGGAGCACGCCCAGCACCACCACCGCGGCCCCTCCCGCCAGGGCTCCGCCCAGCTTGAGGTAGCCGAGGAGCGGTCCCCGGGTCTGCGCGGGCGGCGTCGGGAGGACGTAGAGGTAGAGGGAGAACAGGAGCAGCACGGTCACGACGTCGAGCAGGCGCTCGAGGATGATCGACGCGAAGCCGGCGGACGTACGGATCGGGTGACGCCGCGAGATCAGATAGGGCCGGACCACCTCGCCCGCCCGGGGGACGAGCAGCCCGGTCATGAACCCGACGAAGGTGGCGGAGTAGAGGTCGCGCAGGGGAACGCGCACGAGCGGCGCCAGCAGGCTGCCCCAACGCCAGGCCCGGAGGAGATACGTCAGGATGGTCACGGCCACGACGCCGGCGAGGTACGCGTGGTTGGCGGATCGGAAGGCGGCCCCCAGCTCCTTCCAGTCCACTCCGCGGAAGAAAAGGGCGAGGAGGACCAGGGCGAGCAGCGCCCCTCCGGCCAGGCGCCACCGCCGCGACGACATCACCCAGGAATTCCGTGCAAATGCTTTTGACTGTTGGGTTTGATGAGCGGTGAGGACTCTACTACACTGCGCGCGCGTGGGTCAAACGCGGCCGCCGCGCAGATTGTTGAACTCCCAGTCCCGGCCGTGCGTTACGGCTCAGTGATGGGCCGTCCCCACTGCAAGCGGCGCCATCGTTGACCGACAGCGGCTCCGATCTGGTCGGACGTTGCCGGCAGGGGGACGAGGCAGCCTGGCGCGAGCTGGTGACCCTTCACACCCGCCGCGTGTTCGGAATCGCTTATCGCTTCGTGGGCCGTGTGGACGAGGCGGAGGACCTGACGCAGGACATCTTCGTGAAGGTGTTCCAGAGCCTGGATCGTTATCGTGAGTCGGACGGGGCCTTCGGAACATGGGTCGGCACCGTCGCGCGCAACCATGCCATCGACAACTATCGCCGGCGACGCGAGGAGAGATCGCGCCGCATCGAGGATCCCGCAGTGCTCGACGTGGTGCCGGCCGGTGACGAGAGCCCACTGCGCAGCCTCGAGCGCGCGGAGCAGGCGCGGATCGTCCACCGCGGCCTGCGCGCCCTGCCCGCCGACCTGCGCGAGCCGCTCGTCCTGTGCGATCTCCAGGGGCTCTCCTACGAGGAGGCGGCGGCGACCCTGCAGATCCCGCTGGGCACGGTGAAGAGCCGCATCAACCGCGGCCGGCTGGAGCTGGCCCGCCGCCTGATGGGCGCGCGCCGCGCGCTGGAGAGCCGCCGGTGAACCCGATGGACTGCGATCGCGCGGCCGAGCTCCTCTCCGACGACCTCGACGGCGCCCTCGACCGCGTCACGGCGGCCGATCTCGCCTCCCACCTCGCGGGCTGCGCGGAATGCCGCGCGCTGCGCGTGGCCATGGCGGACGTGACTTCGCTCCTGCGCGCGCCCGCGCTGGAGCCGGCCACCGACCTCGCCGATCGCGTGGCGCGCGCTTCGTGGGTCGCGGTGCGTGCGCCCATTCTCCGCGCGGCGCGCAAGCGCGCCTGGGCCCACGCGACCGCGCGCTGGGCGAGCTGGCTCACCGACGTGCCCTTCGCGGTGCAGGCGGTGGCGGCGGCTCTCGCCCTCGTGGTCACGGCGGGGCTGGTGATGGCCGCGGGCTCCGTCCCCGGCGGGCCCGCGCGGCCGCGCCTGGGCCAGCGCCTCTCGAACGCCACCGTCTACCTGGTCGAGAGGAAGGACCGCCTGGTCGAGGACCTCCGCCTGCTGCGCGTCGTCGTCTCCACCGCGTTCGAGGGCCGTCTCGATCGCGTGAACGATCGCGTGGACGACTATCGCCGGCTGCTCGAGCGGCGCAAGAAGGACGAAGCGCCCAGGGACGACAAGAAGTCCGAGCTCGAAGAATCTGAACCC
>DASTLK010000405.1:0-6373 GCA_035715025.1 Vicinamibacteria bacterium | reverse complement strand
CGCGCGCCGCCTCGGGCCGCATCTGCAGCGCCTCTCCCGCGAGCAGGCCGACCTCTTCTTCCTGGCCCTGGTCGGACTGGGCGCGCTCCGCGCGCGCCGTAACGACCTGGACGACGCGCTCCTCTCCGCCGCCGTGAGTGCCCTGCGCAAGACGGTGGAGACGCGCCAGCGGGGGATCCTGTACGACCACCAGGCGGAGGACCTGCGTGCCCAGGGCCTCCTGCTGGAGCTGCGCGGGCTCTTCGAGGCCAAGGACGAGGAGGGGCGGCCGGTCGCGCCCGACGATCGCGACCTGGGTCCGGTGCTGGCCGCGCTCGAGGGCGCGCTCGCGGACGTGCGCCACGAGGGCGGCGGCCGCACCGCGTTCCTCGATACCGCGCGCCGCGTGGTCGGGGCGCCGGCCTCCGCGGCCCCGTCCGAGCCCCGTCTCGTCCTCGAGCCCTGAGCGCCGCATGATCCCGACGGGCGAAGTCCTCACCATGGTGACGGACTACCTGCTCGCCGCCACCGGCTTCGGCGCGGCCATGTGGCTCTGGAAGAGCGCGTCCGGCGTGCCCGGCCGCTGGTGGGCGGTGGCTTTCCTCGCCACGGGCGTGGCCGCCGTCCTCGGAGGGACGTCGCACGGCTATGCGCCCGTGATCGACAAGCAGACGCACGGCCTCGTCTGGCGTCTCACCTACGTGACGGTCGGGATCGCGAACTTCTGCGTCCTTTACGGAGCGGCCCTCGCCGCCGTGCCCCGGCGCCTCCTTCGCCCCACCGTCGTGGTGCTTCTCGTCCGGCTGCTCGCCGTCGCGTCGGCTTTGATCGCGGTCGCGCAGTTTCGCCACGTGCTGTACGACTACGCGTTCACGCTCGTCGGTCTCCTCGCCCTGACCGCCGCGCTGCGCGCCCAGCGCCGGCCCGGTGCGGGGTGGGTCGTGGCGGGAGTCGCCGCCTCCGCGATCGGGGCCGTGGTCCAGCTCACCCGGGTCGGCCAGGGGCGGGTCTTCAACCACAACGACCTGTTCCACGTGGTGCAGGCGATCGGGATCGCGCTCTATGCGCGGGGCGGCCGCGCGCTCGTGACGCGGCCGGCTCGGTAGAAGTCGCGCGCGTATACTCGATCCAGGCCATGTCCACGCATCGCCGCTGGATCCGCCGGTGCGGCCTTCTCGGCGCGGCCACCATCGCCCTCACTGCTTGCGGCGGCTCCCACGTCACGCGCACCGAGTCCGCGCCCACGAACTCGAGCGACGACATCGGGGCGGACGTCCCCGTGCGCGTCACCGCGGCCGCGGTCAAGCCGTCCACCCTGCACCTCTTCAACGGGCTGCAGGTGACCTTCGTGAACGAGGACACGGCGGCCCGCACCATCGCCGTGGACGCGGTCCGGAGCGACCTGGCCGGCTGCGCGGCCGTGGCCGTGGTCCTGCAGCCCGGAGAGCGGCGGACGACGGAACCGCTGCCCCGGTTCGCGGCCTGTTATTTCAGGGACGCGCAGCGCCCCGCGGAGACCGCGTTTCAGGGTGTCGTGGTCACGCATTGAACGCGTTCAAGCCGACTAGAACGACCGGTTGATCCCCACCAGCCAGCCGCGCCGGGGCGCGAGCTGCGTCTCGTTCACGTACCGGTACACCGGCGCCTGGAAGAAGGCGTAGAGTCCCACGCCGCGCGGCCCGCGCACCCGGACTCCGGGAGTGACATAGGCGACGGTCGTGCCCGTGGAGGCCACCCCCGCGCCGCGATACGCGCTGCGGTCCTTGTGGAACACCTTGGCCTGCAGCGACGCGCTGACCACCCCGCTCAGGGGGCGGCTCGCGCCCACGGTCGCGATCGACTCGTTGCCGAAACGGTAACCGCGCGCGTTGGTGGTGGTGATCTCCTGCGATGCGGACGCGGTCCACGACACGTCGGGGAAGAGTCCCCGGAAGGAGTATTGAAGGGAGGGGATGACGCTCCAGGCCCCGCTGCCCGGCTGGAGGGTCGGCTCGAGGATCGTCCCGTCGTATTGGTCGATGAGATCGTGGCGGGCCAGGGGCGCTTTGACGGCCAGGCCGCCCACCAGCGCGCCCCGGTGGGCGAGGGCCTGGCGCAGGCCGATGACGCCGTCGCCGACACCCCAGACGTCGTAGGTGGTGTTGATCGCGCCGTGGAGGACGTCTTGATCGCGCTGGGTCGCGGCCGGGAGGGACAGGAACACCGTCGTCTTCTCGAACAGCCCGTAGCCCACGTCGACCTGGAGGAAGCGCTCGCGCCCGTCCCGGTCCAGGTGGAAGGCGGGGACCACGCGCTCCTGCTCGAAGTAGATCTTGGGCCGCAGGACGAGGTCCGTTGGTGCGCGGCCGCGGCGCCCATCCGACTGGTCCGTGTCGCGGAAGGAAAGGTCGACGCGCCAGGTCCCCTTCGCCATCACGCCGTTCTGTCCGCGCGTGAGCAGGAGGCACCCCGTCGAGTCACAGGCCCCCGCGGCCGCGGGCGCGAGCAGGACCCTTGCGAGGACGAGAGCCAGGATGAGGCGGCGCGCGCGCATGGTCTCGAGCACGCTACGCCCCCCTCGGACGCCGGTCAACGCGCGGGGACAGGCCGGCCCTTGCACGTCTCCGCGGAGACGCCCCACGCCATCCCACTCACGAAGCGGGCACGATCTTGTAGACCTCGCCGTCCTGGTCGACGATGTACACCTCGCCTTCGTCGTCCCGTCCGAACGCGGTCACCGCATTGATGCCGCGCCCGAGGGCGGCCGTCCAGTCGCGGCGATCCACGGCCTGACCGGCCTGCATGCGGAAGGACCGGATGAAGGCGGTGCAGTAGTCGGAATAGAAGTAAGTCCCCGCATAGCCCGGCAACCGGCAGCCGCGATACACGACGCCGCCCGTGATCGAGCAACCTTCGCTGTGCGTGTAATCGAGGACGGGCAGCGTCAGCCCGGCTTGATTGCACCCGCTGGCGGGCTGGTAGCAGCGGCTCCCTTCCATGATGTTCCAGCCGTAATTCTCGCCTCCGCGGCGGGGCGCGGCCGCGAAGTCGACCTCCTCGACCGCGTTCTGGCCGACGTCGGCGAGAAATAGGTCGCCCGTCTCGCGGTCGAACGCGAACCGCCAGGGATTGCGCAGGCCGTAGGCCCAGATCGCGGGGAAGGCGCCCGCGCGCGCGACGAAAGGATTGTCGCTGGGCACCGCGAAGGGCGTGCCCGCGTCGACGTTCATGCGGAGCAGCTTGCCGAGCGGGGTGGACAGCTCCTGGCCGTTGCCGAACGGGTCGCCGCCGGAGCCGCCGTCGCCCAGGCTCGCATAGAGCATTCCGTCGTTGCCGAAGGCCAGGCCGCCGCCGTTGTGGTTGGCGAAGGGCTGGCGCACGAAGAGCAGCTCGCGCTCGGTCGCGGGATCGACGGCGTCCGCGGCGGGGGGCGAGGCACGAAACTCCGAGATGTGCGTGTCGCCGCTGCGGTCGGTGTAGTTGACGTAGAAGCGGCCGTTGCTCGCGTACTGCGGATGGAAGGCGAGGCCGAGCAGGCCCCGCTCGCCCCCCGTGCTGATCTTGGAGCTGACGTCGAGAAACGGCGTGCCCACCACCGCCCCCCCGCGCACGATGCGGATCCGGCCGCCCTGTTCGACCACGAAGGCGCGACTGCGCTCTCCGGCGGGCACCTGGAAATCGAGCGGGCTGGACAGCCCGCGAACGAGGAGCGTGGTCGTGAGCGTCGGCTGCCCGCCGATGGGCGTGACCGAGCACCCGACGGGCGAAGTGGACGCGCTCGCCCCCGGCGTGGGCGTGCTCGACCCATCGCTTCCGCAACCGGCGAGAGAGAGCGCAAGAGAGCCGACCAGGAGCGCGGCGCCCGCAGAGCGGGCGGCGCAGCGGTGGGGGGTTTCAGGGGGGGCCGCCGCGAACGCCCGTCTCACCATGCGTGAGTGCCCCCCCTGAGATAAAACGCGAGTGACGGGCGACCGAGCGCCGGCGCCTGAGCCCATCGAACAGCTAGGTACGGCCGGTGGCCTTGGCGAGGATCCAGAGCGGCCCCACCAGCAGGTGGGCCAGGTTGCGGTAGAAGGCGGGCGCGCGCTTCTCGTAGACGTAGTGGCCGACGAACTGGAAGATCCAGCCGACCACGAACAGCCCGACGGCCCAGGCGACCGGGATGTGCCGTCCGACCGCGATGCTCGCGGCCGATATCGCGAACATCAGCACCGCCAGCACGGGGTCGAGGGTGAGGTAGTACGTGGTCGCGGCCAGGAGCAGCATCTCGGCCAGCGTGACCGTATAGCCCCCCAGGGTGAACAGTGGCACCGCGCTCAGCAGCGCGAACAGGCTGAGCACGATGAGGGGAATGCCGACGTAGTGGCAGGCCCGATTGCCGGGGGTGCCGTGGAAGGCCGCGTAATCGCTGAAATGGGCCTTGAGGATGGGGCTCATGGCGCGCCTCCGTATTCGAGTATAGCCCCTGCCTCAGGCCTTGAGCTGCGGGACCTCGCCCTCGAGGAGGCGCGGGAGCTGGTCCGCGCGGAACTGCAGTCCGACGTAGAACGGCCCGAACTCCGCGTACCAGGCGCTGACCTCGTCGAAGCGCATTTCGTAGATCAGCTTCTTGAAGACGATGGGATCGTCGGCGAAGAGGTCCACGCCCCATTCCCAGTCGTCGTAACCGATCGAGCCGGAGATGATCTGCGTGACCGTTCCCGCGTAGTGGCGGCCGATCGTGCCGTGGTCGCGCATCATGCGCCCGCGCTCTTCCACCGGCACCGCGTACCAGTTCTTCTCCTCGCCGCGCCGCTTGTTCATCGGATAGAAGCAGACGTGCCGGCGCGGAGGCACCTCCTGGAACAGGCGGCCGATCACCCGGCGGCGCTGCTCGTCCATCTCCGCGTCGAACGCCTTTTCGAACTCCGGCGAGCCCGCGGCGAGGCCCTTGTCCTTGAGCCGCGCGTGGATCTGCGCCGTCATCTCGTACATGCCGAGCTCGACGATCGAGACGTACGAAGAGGTCGGCTCGAGATAGGGAGCGATGGCCAGGCGTGACACGGCGAGCTGCGCGGCCTGCAGCGCCTCGAAGTCGCGGCGGAAGTGGATCAGCATCAGGTCGCCCTTGTGGCCGAGGAGGGTGGTGAGGGCGGTGGCCCCTTCCTCGCCGCGGGGCATGGTGGAGAGCCCGTCCACCGTGGACGCCGCCCGCTGGCGACGCTCGGCGTCGGGCAGCGCCCGCCAGGCCTCCCATCGGATCCGAAACATCTGGTGGAGGATGCTCCAGCCCTCCACCGTCTCGGGTACGCGCGGGTCGTGCATCACCATGGGTTCGATTCTAGGCCCGTAGCACCCTGAGTCACAAGGTTTTGCAGCGGCACAACTCGTGTGACTTGGAAAGCCCCGGCGGCGGGATCAGAATAGCGGTTTGACACAGCACCCGCCGGCACTCATCTGGACGGCGACCGTGCTCCTCGCCACCGCGGCCGGCGGCTGCACCAAGGCGACCCAGGGGGCAGCCGCTCCCGCCGGCGGCCGCACGATCTCGGTCAAGGTCGAGCCCGTCAGCGCCCGCGACGTGACCTACAAGATCCAGGCCGTGGGCAGCCTCGAGGCCGAGGAGATCGTGCAGGTGACGGCCGAGGTGGAAGGCGTGGTCACGGACGTGCGCTTCAACGAAGGGATGCGCGTCGGGCCGCAGACCGTGCTCTTCCGCATCGACCCCGATCGTTACCGCCTGGAGGTGCAGCGCGCGGAAGCGAGCTTCCAGAAGGCGCTCGTGGACCGCCGCCGCGCCGAGCAGGACAAGCTCCGGCGCGAGCAGCTGGCCAAGGAGCAGCTGGTGGCCGTCGAGGAGCTGAACCGCTCGCGGGGCGAGGCCGACCGCCTGTCCGCGGAGGCCGACTCCGCCAAGGCGGCGCGGGACATCGCGCTGCAGAACCTCCGCCGGGCGGAGGTGCGCGCGCCCCACGGCGGGGTCATCAATACGAAGACGGTGGAGACGGGCCAGTTCGTGAAGACGGGAAACATCCTGGCCACGCTCGTGGACACCAGCCGGCTGCGCCTGCGCTTCAAGGTCTCGGAGGGCGAGTCCCTGCGCGCGCGCACCGGCCAGACCGTCACCTTCAAGGTCGCGGCCCTCGGCAACACGCCGTTCACGGGACAGATCTACCACGTGGGTGAAGTGGCGGATCCGGCCACGCGGCAGGTCGAGGTCGTGGCCTGGGTGAAGAACCCCGGCGTCCTCAAGCCCGGGTTCTTCGCGGAAGTGGACCTGGCCTCGGAGACGCGCGCCAACGCGGTGGTGGTGCCCGAGCGCGCCGTCCTGGCCAGCGAGCGCGGCTTCGTGGCTTTCGTCGTCGAAAGCAACAAGGCGCGCGTCCGGCCGCTCAAGCTCGGGATCCGCACCGGTGACGGCGGGGTCGAGATCCTG
>DASTLK010000404.1:0-1786 GCA_035715025.1 Vicinamibacteria bacterium | reverse complement strand
GCCAGCGGGGATGTGGCCAGGACGGAGAAGGCGAGGCATACCCGTAGAGCGGTCATGAGAGGCGAGTGTATCGTGTGAGCGGTGCCCTTCGCCTATTACGCCCGCCTATCGCGCAGGGACAAGGCGATCTACGACCGCAGTGATCGCGTGACCTCGATCGTCCTGCCCCTTCCGGAGCCGATCCGTCCCATGGTGGACGTGCTCCGACAGGGACTGGCCGCGGACGACCGCCGCGTGGTGGAGACGGCGTCGCAGGCCCTGGCCCGCGCGATCACGGTCAGCCTGCGCGTCGAACCCGTCGACGTCGGAGTCCTCGCCGTCCGGCCCCGGCTCCGCGGCGCGGCCGAGCTGCACGGCCTCTATACACGCGAGGACGGACGGCCTCCGCGCATCCGTGTCTGGATGCGCACCGTCCGCTACAAGCGCGTGGTGGCGTTCAAGACCTTCCTCCGCACCCTGCTCCACGAGGTCTGTCATCACCTCGACTACACGCACCTGCGCCTGCCCGACTCCTTTCATACGCAGGGCTTCTTCCAGCGTGAGAGCAGCCTCTTCTACCAGCTCGTGCCGCGCGAGATGTGAGAGCCTCCGGTTATCATTCCGCGTGACCGGGACGTCCCGCCGCGCCGAGATCCTCCTGCTCGCCGCCACCGTGATCGCCTTCCTCCTGATGGGGGAGGTCGCGGTGCGCCTGCTCCGTGCCGACCGTCCGAAGCCCACGGGCTACGCGCCGGTGAACACCAACCGGCGCGCCATGCGGCCGCAGAACGCGCGCGGATATCGCGACCTCGAGCGGACGATCGAGAAGCCAGCGGGCGTCAGGCGCGTGGTCTCGCTCGGGGACTCGTTCGCCTGGGGCGCGAGCGTCGAGTTCGAGGATGCCTACCCCCAGCGCCTCGAGCGCGCGCTGACGCGCCGCCGCCGTGAGCCGTGGCAGGTCGTCAACCTCGCCTTGCCGGGGATGAACACGGTGGACGAGGAAGGGCAGCTGCGCACGGAAGGCCTGGCCTACGGCCCGGACGTGTGCCTCCTCGGGTTCGTCCTCAACGACAGCGAGGACGAGCAGGCCGCGGAGGCGCGGCGGGTGGCGGACTGGGCGGAAGAGAAGAGGCGGGTCCCCGGCCTCCTCGACCGTTCCGCGCTCTACCGGATGGTCAAGACGCGGCTGTGGGCGACGGCGGAGAACCGCCGCCGCATCACCGGCTACAAATCGATGTACGCGGACGACGCGCCGGGATGGATCGCGGCCCGCCGCGCCCTCAAGCAGATGGGCGCGCTGTGCCGCGAGCGCGGTGTGCCCCTGGTGGTGGCGATCTTCCCGCTCTTCGGGAACCCCCTCGACGAGCGGTATCCCTTCCCCGAGATCCACGCCAAGGTGTCGCAGGCGGCGGCCGAAGCGGGGGCCAAGGTGCTGGACCTCCTGCCCGTGTATCGCGGCCTGCGCTGGGACGTCCTCGTGGTGGACGGCGTGGACGACGAGCACCCCAACGAGATCGCGCACCGGATCGCGGCCAGCGCGATCCTGCACGCCCTGGACGACGTCGTGCCCTGGGCGCAGGGCGGACCCCCTCCGGACGAGAACGCCCTGCCCCTGCCGTCCGCGCACGAGCACGATCACGGCGCCGGTCATGCCGCGCCGTCGCCTTCGCCGTGAGCACGGCCGTGGCCGTGCCCAGGGAGACGCTGGGGCGCGGCGGGCTCTCACCGATGGTGGTGGCCGCGGTCGCTCTGGCCGTCCGCGCCATCGCCGTCCTCGTCTCGGACCGCGTCGTCGCCGACGTGCTCC
>DASTLK010000403.1:0-1767 GCA_035715025.1 Vicinamibacteria bacterium | reverse complement strand
CCACGTAGCGAACGGGTTTGCCGGGCGCGATCTCCTTGATCTTGGCCGTCAGGGCCTGGGTGCGGTCGTCGGCCAGGGGCGCCTCGACCAGCAGCGAATGATCCGGGAACGTCACCAGCAGGCTGTTGTGCGAGCTGCCGGCGAGGAGGAACACGTCGTCCGCGATCTTCGTGACGGCGACGGTCGTCGGACCGGGCAAGGGCGTCACCTGCGGGGCCGCCGCCGGCGGCTCGTACAGCGCGGCCTCGGGCGAGGCGTTGACCTTGATGTCCGCGTACTTGACGTCCTGTGTGACCTGGCCGGCCACGCGGGTGACCACGCGGAACGGCACCTGCACGCCGCCCACCGGCCGATAGTCGGAGAGCATCGTGTCCGCGACCGTGTCCCCCAGCACCGCATGGTCGAAGACGGTCTCGAACTTCGTGAGCAGGCCCGTGCGCGCGTCCACGTAGAGCGCGACCTGGGTCCCGTCCGCATCCGCGAACGTGATCACGCCGTTCGTCGCGCCGTCCACGACGTCCTCGCCGACGTAGCGCAGGGTCTCCGCGCGCCGGAGCGCCGTCACGAGGATGGACAAGGGATCGCGGCGCAGGGCGGTGCGCGCGCCCGTCACTCCCCCGGGCGTCGCGGGCGTCACGACGTTCGTGAGCAGGTTGTGGCCGAAGCCGCTTTCACCGCGCAGGACCGCGCGCGTCTTGGTCGAGAGCCCGCCGATGGGCGTGGTCACCTGCTCGTTCACGCTGCGCCCCTGCGCGAAGTCCGCCACCGACATCACCTCGACCACACGCGTCGAATAGGGATCGCCGGGACGAAGGCTCTGTCCCTGGTTGTAGGCGGTCCCGCTGCCCGTGCGCGTCACGTCCTTCACCGCCTGGAGGGCCGCCGCTCCCCCGCTGGCGGCGAGGGCGCGGTCCAGGACCTCCCGGGCGTGCGCGTACGACTTGAAGGCGGCGCTGGGCGGGGCCGCCGCGGGCTGGGAGAGGGCCGCCGTGGCGGCGGTGAAGACGAGGGCGACGGCCATTGCGAGAGGCTTCGACATGACGACCTCCTTGGGTGGCTGAGCTTAGCCGAACCAGACCGAGCGGCGTCGCGCGAGCCGGCTGTCCACCATCCGCTGCACGATCGAGCGGACCTGCTCGGCCAGGCGGTTGACCAGGATCGGATCCTCCGCGCCCTCGGCACCGTAGGTGTCCATGGGGATGGGGTCCGCGAAATCGATCGACCATTTCGTCGGCAGCGGGATGACACCCAGCGGACCGAGCAAGGGGAAAGTGGGCGTGATCGGCAGGTAGGGCAGGCCGAGGGGGCGGCCGAGCCAATCGACGCTCGCGATCTTGGGATGGACCTCCTCCGCGCCCACGACCGCGCAGGGCACGATCGGGGATCCCGTCCGCAAGGCCAGCCGCACGAACCCGCCGCGTCCGAAGCGGGCCAGGCGGTAGCGCTGCTTGAAGGCCTTGCCGACGCCCTTCACGCCTTCCGGGAACACGCCGACCACCTCGCCCTTGCGCAGCAGGCGCTCCCCGTTCTCCGGGTTGGCGCGCACGGCGCCGCTCTGCGCGAGGAGGGGGGCCAGGAAGGGCAGCAGCGCGAACATGTCGAGAGCGAGCATCCGGCACTCGCGGCGCGCCGGGTGCTCGTGGCGTATCGCCAGCTTCAACATGATCCCGTCGTAAGGGAGAACGCCGGAGTGATTGGCGACCACGAGGCCGGGGCCCTGCGCGGGCACATGCTCGATGCCGGTCGCCTCCACCCGCCACCAGACGG
>DASTLK010000402.1:0-1714 GCA_035715025.1 Vicinamibacteria bacterium | reverse complement strand
AGGACGACAAGGACGACGAGGACGAAGACGACGAAGACGATGATGATGACGATGACGATGATGGTGACGACGATGATGATGACGACGATGATGACGACGATGATGACGACACTGCGGAGGACTGGGACGACGACGACGATGACGAGGACGACGAGGAGGAAGAGGAGGAGTGACCCTCAGATGAGGGTGGCATGAGCGCTCCCGTCCTTCTCCTTCCGCGCCCGGAGTGGATCAAGGCGCGCGCGCCGATCGGCGAGCGCTACGAACGGCTGCGCGATTTGATGCGGGGACTGGACCTCCACACCGTATGCGAGGAGGCCCGCTGTCCCAATATCGGCGACTGCTGGAACCGCGGCACCGCGACCTTCATGATCCTGGGTGACGTATGCACCCGCGCCTGCGGGTTCTGCGCGGTCAAGACCGGGCTGCCCGCGCGTCCGCCCGACCCCGAGGAGGCCGGCCGCGTGGCCGACGCGGTGGCGCGCATGGGCCTGCGCCATGCGGTGATCACCTCCGTCAACCGTGACGATCAGCGTGACGGGGGAGCGGGCGTCTTCGCCGCCTGCATCCGTGAGATCCGCGCCCGTGTGCCCGGCTGCGCGGTGGAGGTCCTGATCCCGGACTTCAAGGGGGACTGGACCGCCCTCGAGACCGTGATCGCCGCCCGGCCCGACATCCTGAACCACAACACGGAGACGGTGCCGCGCCTGTACCGCCAGGTGCGCCCCGGCGCCCGCTTCAGCCGCTCGCTGGAGCTGCTCCGGCGCGCGAAGGGCGCGGGCCTGCTCACCAAGAGCGGCATCATGGTCGGCCTGGGCGAGGAGTGGACGGAGATCGAGGAGACGGTGCGCGCGATCCGGGCCGCCGGCACCGACATCCTCACCGTCGGCCAGTACCTGCGCCCCAGCGCGGAGCACCTGCCCCTGCAGCGGTACTACACGCCGGAGGAGTTCCGGCGGCTACGCGAGTTCGCGCTGGACCTGGGATATCGCCACGTGGAGTCGGGGCCGCTGGTGCGGTCGTCGTATCACGCGGAGGAGCAGGTCGCGCCGAACGACAACAGCAGCAACAACGAATCGGTCGACACGATTAGCCGATAAGCGGGGTACGCGGGCCAGGTCGGGTGTCATCAGCGACTGGTAACGGCCAGAGCCCTTTGCTTCGCCACCGCCGTCGCGACCGTTTCCGCCGCGCGGTCCACATCCGCCTCCCGCGTCGCGCGCCCCAGCGAGAAGCGGACGGATCCTTGAACGCGCTCCATCGGCAGTCCCATTCCGCGTAGGACGTGCGACGGTTCGACCGCCCCCGCGGCGCAGGCCGCGCCCGTGGACACCGCCACCCCGGCCAGGTCGAGGGCCATGAGCAGGCTCTCCGCCTCGATCCCCGCGAAGGAGACGTTGGTCGTGTTCGGGACGCGCGGGCCGTCGCCGTTGCGCCGGGTGCCCGGGATCGCGAGCAGGCGCTCCTCCAGCCGGTCGCGCAGCGCGGCCAGGCGCGGCGAGAGCGCGGCCAGCTCTTCGCGCGCGATCGCGGCCGCGCGGCCCATGCCCACGATACCGGGAATGTTCTCGGTGCCCGCGCGGCGGTTGCGCTCCTGCGAGCCGCCCCGCACCCACGGACGCAGGCGCGTCCCGCGCTTGACGTAGAGGACGCCCACGCCCTTGGGGGCGTAGATCTTGTGCCCGGACAACGCGAGCAGGTCCACGTCGAGGGC
>DASTLK010000401.1:0-3724 GCA_035715025.1 Vicinamibacteria bacterium | reverse complement strand
CGATCCGGTCGCAGGCGCGTCCCGCCGGGCCGCAATTCGCTCCCGTCGCCGCGAAGAGCCGCACGTCCCTGACCGACTTCCACGCCTTCTGAGGTGTGCGTACAGGGTTGCCGGGTAGACGTCGTGACCCACACGAGCTCCCGGCAACCCCGTAACCCAGCAACCCAGTAACTTAGCAACTCAGTAACCCGATCATGCACACCACACTCTCCACGAAAGAGTTCCGGCTCTTTCAGTCGCTCGTCCACCGCGAAGCGGGGATCTCGCTGTCCGACCAGAAGCGCGCGCTTCTGGTCGGGCGGCTCGCTCCGCGGATGCGCGAGCTGGAGATCACCTCGTTCGGCGCCTACTTCGACCGCGTCAGCAACGACGGCGTCGAGCTCGTCCGCATGATCGACGCCGTCTGCACGAACGAGACGCACTTCTTCCGCGAGCCGAGGCAGTTCGAGTTCCTGGAGAACCAGGTTTTCCCGGAGTGGCGCGCGCGCGCGGAGGCCGGGACCATGGCGCGGCGCGTCCGGGTGTGGAGCGCGGGCTGCTCCACGGGGGAAGAGCCCTATTCCATGGCCATGGCCTTCCTGGCCAGCTTCCCGCCCTCGTCCGGCTGGGAGATCGAGATCGTGGCCACCGACCTCTCGACGCGCGTGCTGGACCGGGCGCACGCCGCCGTCTGGCCGATCGACAAGGCGAAGGAGATCCCGGGCGCCTTTCTCAAGGCCTTCATGCTCCGGGGCAGCGGCCCCGAGGAGGGGCGCATGAAGGCGGGCCCACTCGTCCGGTCCAGGGTGCGTTTCCAGCGGCTCAACCTGAACGCGGAGCCGTTCACGTTCGCGGGCCGCTTCGATCTGGTCTTCTGCCGGAACGTCCTCATCTATTTCGACGCCGCCTCCAAGGCGAGCGTCGTCGGGCGCCTGCTCGATCGGCTGGACCCGCAGGGGTACCTCCTGCTCGGCCATGCGGAGACCGTGACCGGCCTCAACGCGCGCACGCGGAGCGTCGGCCCCACGGTGTACGCGCATGCGGACCGGCCCGTCGCGTGAGGCCGCCATGCATCACCTCGAGGACCTGATGGGTATGCCGCACCAGAGCTTCGCGGAGGTGCCGACCGCGCTCTTCGCGCGCGTGCGCGCCCGCAACCGGGAGGCCGGGATCGACGCCGCCTCCGTGGAGTTGCTGCTGGCCGCGGCACGGCAGGACGTCGAGGACGCGGCCCGCGACCTGATCGTCGCGGCCAGGCGCGATCGCCGTCGCGAAAGGCGACGCGGCCGGAAGTGGCGGGGGGAGGTCGTCCATGAGTGAGATGAGGGCGCGGTCGGCATTCCCGAGCGCAGTCCGGGAAGAAGCCGCGTGGGACGACGACCGGCAGGGGTTGGAACACAAGGTCGGCGCGCTCGAAGAGAGCAACCGCCGCCTCCGTGAGGAGCTGAAGCATGCGGCCTCCCAGCACGCCCGGGTGGCGGGCCTGCTCGCGGCCTCTCACCGCCTGCATTCGACGCTGGACCGTGCGGCCATGCTCGTCGCCCTCAGCGAGGCGCTGGCCGGCCTCGTGGGGTGCGAGGAGGTCGCGGTCCTGGAGCGCCGCGGACGGGGTGAGTTCACGGTGGCGGCCTGCTTCGGGATCCAGGAGCGCGCGCTCCTGCCCTTCTCCGAGGCCATCCTGGGCTCCATGCGCGCGGGCACGCTGTTCGTCGGCTTGCCGGACCCCGCCGCCTCTCCCCGCCGGCCGAGCGCCTGCATTCCGATGTGGGTGGACGGGGTGGTGGTCGGCGCCATCGCGATCTTCCGCCTCGCCGACCGCCGGCCGGGGCTGAGCGGCGCGGATTTCGGTCTCCTGGAGATGCTCGGCACCCACGTGGGGACGGCACTCGTGGCCACGAGGGGCTCGATCTCGCCCGCGTGACGAAAGACATCCACGTCCTCGTCGTCGACGACTCCGCGGTGGTGCGCCAGGTGCTGACCGTGATCCTCGCCCGCGAGAGGTCCATCACGGTGTCGGTGGCGGCGGACCCGCTCATCGCGCTCGACAAGATGCAGTCGTTCCGCCCCGACGTGATCGTGCTCGACCTCGAGATGCCCGGCATGGACGGGCTGTCGTTCCTGCAGACGGTCATGGCGCGGGACCCCATCCCCGTGGTCGTCTGCTCGGGTCTGGCCGCACGCGGGACGGAGGCGGCCTTCCGCGCCATCGAGGGCGGCGCCGTCGCCGTCATCGAGAAGCCGCGCCTCGGCGTCAAGGGATTCCTGCAGGACTCCGCGCTGCTCCTCCGCGACACCATAATCGCGGCGGCCACCGCCCGCGTGCGGCGGCCGGTGACCCGCCCGCAGCCACCCGCGGCGGACCGCGCGAAGCCGCGGCCGCCGCACGCGCGGGCGGCGCTGGCCACGACGACGGACAAGGTCATCGCCCTCGGAGCTTCGACGGGGGGGACGGAAGCGCTGCGTGCCATCCTGGAAGCGATGCCGGCGGATGCGCCGGGCCTCCTGGTGGTGCAGCACATGCCGGAAGGCTTCACGCGCGCCTTCGCCGATCGCCTCGACCGCACCTGCCGGATCGAGGTGAAGGAAGCGGCGGACGGAGATCGGGTGCTCGACGGCCGCGCCCTCATCGCTCCTGGGCAGCGTCACATGGCCCTCCGGCGAAACGGAGCGCACTACACGGTGGAGCTCAGTGACGGCCCTCTCGTCTCCCGCCATCGGCCCAGCGTGGACGTCCTCTTCCGATCGGTGGCCGCAGCCGCGGGCCGGAATGCGGTCGGCGCCATCCTGACCGGCATGGGCGACGACGGCGCCTCCGGCCTCATGGAGATGAGGCAGGCCGGCGCCGTGACCCTGGCCCAGGACGAGGCCTCGTGTGTCGTGTTCGGCATGCCCCGCGCCGCCATCGAACGGGGGGCCGCCCACCATGTCGTCCCTCTCGAGCACATGGCGGCACGAGTGCTGCGCCATGCCGAAGATCTCTCGCTCTCCGGCCCTTCCTCCTTCCAGGGATCCGGACTGCGTTCCTGATCTCCGGATGGCGTCCGGAGGGCCCTGACGGCAAGTCGTTGACCGTTGGGCCATTCCCCGGCGATCCGGGTCGGCATCGCTCTTGCCTCTCTGGACTGCTGTGTGGGCTCGGGCCGCGAAGGAGTCTCGGCTTCGGGCATCCCTTTCGGACGACTGGAAGGTAAGAGGCCGAGGGTTCGTCCGGCACTCCTCACCGGGCGCAACCACTCTGGGCTGAATGGAAATCTGGCAGATATGTTGCCAAACGGTCCCGTGACGCGGGCGGTGTCGTTCGGTTCGGAGAAACTGGAATTGCGAACGGTGTGGATGGGAGTCGTGCGGGCGGTGCGGTGCGCCGTGCGGGGAGGGGAGTCGCGGCGCCGGGTTCCCTATGGAATGCGGTCCGAGGAGCAATCGTCGGCCCGGGTCGAGACCGAGGAGACGCGCGCCACGAGCCGGCGCGTCCTCGTCGCCTTCGAAGAGGGAGCCGATCGGAGCCGGACGGCGCGCTATTTCCGGAACCTCGGCTGGACGGTGGACGTGGGGCAGGCGAGGGAGGATTCGGAGGACGGCGTCCGACATCACGATCTGGCCATCGTCGGCATCGCGGCCGAGCGGGACGACGTCGGGGCCGGCTTCGATCGGCTGCAGGACATCCGCCGGCGCGATCCGGAGGCGGTCGTCATCGTCCTCGGAGACCTCTCGCCGGCCCTGGAGGCGGAGGCGAGGGCACGCGGAG
>DASTLK010000400.1:0-7957 GCA_035715025.1 Vicinamibacteria bacterium | reverse complement strand
CGCGAGGAGCGGCTGGCCGAAGGACCAGCGCCGGTTCCACAACGGCCGCGATCCGCGGGAGGCCGTGCGCCGCGGGCGGGCCGCGACGGGCGTCTGGGCCGCCGCCCACCCGGAGTGGGCGGCCCTCGCCGGGATCGGCGGCGTGGTCGCCATCCTCTTTGCCGGGCCCCTGATGCGCGGGGAGGTCTTCTACTACCGCGACATCCATCTCCAGTGGGTGGGACAGGCCGAGGCGTTCGTGCGTAGCGTGGCCGCGGGCTCGTGGCCGTTGTGGAACCGGCGCTGGTCCTTCGGCCAGCCGCTCCTCGCGAACCCGAACAACCAGCTGGTCTACCCGCTCACCTGGCTGAACCTCCTGATGCCGCCCTGGCATTACTACTCGCTCTTCGTGGTGGTGCACTTCCTCCTCGCCGGCCTCGGCTTCTTCCTGGCCGCGCGACGGCTGGGCGTATCGGGGCGGGCCGCGCTCCTGGGCGCGCTGTGCTGGGTGGCCTCGGGTCCCTTCGTCTCCCTCGTCAACCTCTGGAACCATTTGTCCGGCGCGGCCTGGATCCCCTGGGCGATGTGGGCCGCGGATGCGGCACTGGTGTCGCCGTCGGCGCCGAGGATCCTGTCCTGGGGCGCCGTGGTGGCCGCACCCGTGCTCTGCGGCTCACCCGAAAGCGCGGTGATGGCCGCGGCGGCCACACTCGTCGTGCTGGCGCGGCGCGCCGGCGAGGTCCCGGTCCGGCGGATGGCCGTCTCGGCCGTGCTGGCCCTGGCCTTTGGCGTCGCCGTCTCGGCCGCGCAATGGGTGCCGTCGGTCGAGCTCGCGTCCCGATCCATGCGGTCTCAGTTCGCGTCCCAGGCTGCCTTCTGGTCGATCCCGCCGGCGGGGTTGTTCCAGTTCGTCCTGCCCGTCTGGCTCGACCCGCTGCCGCTGCAGGATGGCGTGCGCGACGCCCTCTTCGATCGCCGCGAGCCGTTTCTCCATTCGGTGTATCTCGGCGCGGCCACGGTGCTGTTCGTGGCCGCCGCGGGATACGCGCGCAAGCGGGTAGTGGCGGCCACCGCGGGCGTGGCCCTGGCCTCGCTCGTCGTGGCCCTGGGCCGGCACGCGGCGCCGTACCGATGGCTGACGGAGCTCGTGCCCGGGGCGCAATCGCTCCGTTTCCCGGCCAAGGGCCTCATCCTGTTCGCCTTCGCGTGGGCGCTCCTGGTGGCCTTCGGATTCGATGCCCTCCGCGCGCGCCGGCCGTCAAGGATCCGCGTCCCCGAGATGCTCCTCGCGCTGTGCGCGGTGGCGCTGGCCGCGGCCGCGACCCTCGTGGCGCTGGGCGCGGGCACGTGGGGCACGCTCCTCGTGGACCCCAGCTACACCCGGCGCGGCGTGGTGGCGTCACTCACGCCCCTCATCCTGCCCCTGGGCCGGGCGGCCGTCCTCGCGACCCTCCTCTTGTTCCTGGCCCTCTGGCGCACGCCGGCCTCGCCGGCGCGGCTCGCGCTCATGGGTCTGGTGGCCGTGGCCGACCTCGTCACCGCGCACCACGGGCGCACGCCGACCACGCCGGCCGAGCTCTACTCGTTGCGCCCGCCCGGACTGCGCTATCTCGCGGGCGGTGCGGGCCGGCGCGTCTACTCCTACGACTACTTCAACCGCCCTTCGGCGCTGGCGCATCTGGGCCATCGCGGCTACCTGCTGAAGATGATCCGCGAGGACTGGCAGGTGCCGTGGGCGGACGCCTTCACGCTGCGCATGAGCCTGTACCCTTCGGTTCTCGGATACTGGGGTGTCGAGGGGGCGTATCAGGTGGACAGCCTCGGCCTGTACTCCCCCGAGATGAACTGGCTCACGCACTACATCCGCGTGCAGGAGGACAAGCCCGTCCACCTGCGCCTCCTGCAGATGGGGGCCGTCCATCGCGTCGTCTCCCTGCATCCCCAGCCCGACCTCCAGGAGGTGGCGGTGTTGGACACGGCGATGCTCGAGCCGGTGCGCATCTACGCCGTGCCCGAACCCGTCCCGCGGGCCTATGCCGTCGACGGCGTGCGCGTGGCGGACGGGGACAAGGCCGTGCGCATGACCGGCGACACCGCGTTCGACCTGCACCGCGAAGTGATCCTGCCCGCGGGGCCGGAACGTGCGTCCGATCCCGCCTTCCACTCGGACGTGCGGCTCAGTGCGCTGCGGCCCGACCGCACCGTGGTGGAGGCGACACTGAGCGCGCCCGGATACGTGGTGCTGGTGGACACGTTCGACCCCGGCTGGCGCGCCACTGTCGACGGAAAGCCCGCCGCGCTCCTCCGCGCGAACGTCGCGTTCCAGGCCGTGCCCGTGCCCGCGGGGACGCATCGCGTGGAGCTCGTGTACCGGCCGCCCTCGGTGATGTGGGGGGTCTGGATCACGACGCTCGCGGTGGTCGTGGCCCTGGCACTCCTGGTGCGCGCGGCGGCGGCCCGCCGGAATGCCTGACCCGCGCTCGGTGTGGCGCCGCGAGGTGCGGCTGCCCGCGCTCTGTGGCGACGCGCCGGCGTTGGCGGGACTCTTGGCGCTGGTGCTCGCCCTCTACGGCCGGCCGCTGCTGGACGGCACCGTCTACTTCCAGCGCGACGTGCAGCTCATGTGGCTGAGCCATGCGCGGGCTTTCGTGGAGGCGCTGCGCGGGGGCGAGTGGCCGACCTGGAACCCGTGGATCGCGTTCGGCCAGCCCCTGTGGGCCGACGCGAACACGCAAGTGCTGTACCCGCCCACCTGGCTGCTCCTCGTGCTCGCGCCCTGGCGCTACTACGTCCTCTTCGTCGTCGGACACCTGCTGCTCGCCGGTGTCGGCACCTATGCGCTTTCGCGAACTCTCGCGTTCTCGCGCATCGCCGCATGGGTGGCGGCGGCCGTGTGGGTGTGCTCGGGACCGCTGGCCTCGCAGGTGCCGGTCTGGAACCAGCTCGCGGGCGCCACGTGGATGCCCTGGACCGCGCTCTTCGCCCTGCGCGCGATGCGGACGCGGCGCGTGCCCTGGCTCCTGCTCTGGGGCGGCGGCCACGCGCTGCAGATCCTGGCCGGCGCGCCGGAGGCCGCGCTCGTCACCCTGGCCGGCATCGGGGCCGCCGCGCTCGCGATGGTCCTCGCGCCCCGGCCACGGATGCCGCACGCGGGCAGGCGCGCGCTCGGGGCCATGGCCGCCGCCGGCGCGATCGCGCTGGGACTCTCCGCCGGCCAGTGGATCCCCTCCGTCGATATGGCGCGGCGGTCGGAGCGCAGCCGGCTGTCCGAAGCCATGCGCACGCAGTGGTCGGTGCATCCCGCAGGGCTCGCCCAGGCCGTGGTGCCCGTGGCCCTGCCCGACGTGCCCCTGGAGCCGGCGCAGCGCCGCGGCGTGTTCGAGTTCACCGACTTCGTCCCCTCGCTGTACCTGGGAGCCGCCGCGCTCGGCCTGGGCGCGGTCGCGCTCTTCGGGCCGCGCCGCCGGTTCGCGCTGTGGTTGCTCGGGGGCCTGGCCGCGGCGGTGGCCATCGCTCTCGGCCGCCACGCGCCCTTCGAGCACGCGGCCACGACGCTCCTGCCGTTCTTGCGCAGCCTCCGGTATCCGGTGAAGGCGATGGTCGCGGCTTCGCTCGCGGCGTCGCTGGGGTGCGGCCTCGGCCTCGACGCCTGGCGCGGGGGGGCCGGCGGGAGTCGGGGGCGCGCCCTCGCCCCGCTGGCCACGGTGGCCCTCGTGGTGCTGGCCGTGGCCGTGATCCTCGGCATGGCGGCGCGGGGCGCGCTCCGGACGGCACCGGGAGAGGCCCTCGGCGTGGCGGCGGCGCGGGCCATGGTGCCTCCGGTGGCGGGCGCCCTTCTCGCCGCCGTGGGCGTTCTCCTGGTCGCCGCGCGCGCCCAGCCCTCGCCGCGGGCGGCGGCGCTGATCGGCGCCCTGGTCGTCGGCGACCTCGCGATCGCACACGCACGCTTGAACCCCACCGCCCCCCGTGCCCTCTTCACGCATCGCCCGCCGGCCGCGTCGCTCGTCGCCGGCGACGCGCCGCAGCGACTCTACGTGCAGGACTACTTCTCCGGCCTCGAGGCACCGCGGCTCCTCGGGCGGGCGGACCCGTTCGCGATCACGCGCGCCCCCGTGGGCTGGAGCGTGCCCGCGGCACGCGCGCTCGCCTTGAGGCTGTGCCTCTTCCCGCCGTCCGCGGGCTCGTGGGGACTCCGCGGCAGCTTCGACCGGGACACCGCGGCCCTCACGCCGGCGGCGCTGGCTCAGCTGACCGCCGCCGTGACGGACTCGGCCGACACGCCGGAGCAGGTGGCGCTCCTGCGTGTGGGCGCCGTGCGGCACGTGCTCACCCTGCACGAGCCGCCGCGCGGCCTCCTCGAGCCGGTGGGTACGGTCGATTGCCTGCTTCCCGCACCGGGCCGTATCTTCCGGGTGCCCGAACCCATGCCGCGCGCGCAGATCGTGGGCCGCGCGAGGCCGTCGGACGCCCTCGCGGCCCTGGTCGACCCCGCCTTCGATCCGAGGCGCGAGGTTCTGCTGGCCGCCGGAGACGCGGTACCGGTCGCGGCCGCCGGCCCATTCGAGGGCGCGGCAACGGTAGTGTCCGAGAGCACCACCCGCGTCGCGGTGCGCGCGCATGCCAGCGCGCCCGGCTACCTCGTCCTCGCGGATGCCTACGACCCGGGCTGGATCGCGACCGTGGACGGCCAGCCGGCCGAGGTCCGGCGCGCCAACGTCGCGTTCCGCGCCGTGGCCGTGCCCGCGGGCACCCACGAGGTGGAGCTGCGCTACGTGCCGAGGGCCGTGCGCCTGGGCCTGCTCGTGTCGGCGCTGTCGAGCCTGCTGGTGGTGGCCCTGCTCATGGCGACGCGCGGGATGCGCTCTCCGCCGGCCGGACTCTAGGGCGAGGGCCCAGGGCCGGGAGGGCCAGGGGGCGGGGCCACGGACGCGCCCCGTCGCCGCAGGAGGGCCACTCCGAACCCCTGGCCCGAGAACGGAAGCGGCCCGACCAGCGACCAGGGCTGGTACGCCTCCGCCGTCCAGCGCATGAGCTCCACTCCGTAGTCCTGGCCGAAGTAACGGACGCCGTAGTTCGAAGTGTCCTTGTCCACGAGGGCGATCCAGTCCGGCGGCGACCGCTGGAGCGCCGCGAGCAGCACCGGTTCGCCGAAGTGGCCCACCTCGCTCGGCATGTAGTCGACGTAGGGCGACGGGCTACGCCGGCGGAGCACGTAGTTGAGCAGCAGACCTTCGGGCAGCACGGTGAGGGTATCGGAGGGCGCGGCGGCCCCTTTGAGCACGCCGGCGGCGCCGGCCAGCACCCCCGCCCGCTCGTCGCCGAGCAGAAGGTCCGCCCCCTCGCCCAGCGCGTGCCGCTGTCTCGAGAGCTGGAACGCGGTGGCCTGGAGATGGGCGTACACGAACGCGGTCAGGAGCCCGAGCGCGGCGCCCCGGAACACGGCGCCGTTCCATTCGCGGCGCTCCAGCTCCGACGGCCACCAGTCCAGCACGACCGCGACCAGGAGGAGAGCCGCCGGAGGCGCGAGGGCGAACCCGTAGTGATACGTCCGCGCGGTGAGGGCGATCTTGGCGATCATCAGCCCCGCGTAGACGGCGAGCCCCAGCACCGTCGCCGGCCGCACACGCGCCTCACCTTGCGACCGGCGCGCGGCCACGACGTACGCGAGGAACACCAGTGCCGCCACCAAGGGAAGGGGCCGCGCGGCGTCCGCCCAGGCGATGCGCGGCCACACCGGCCAGAGCGCGCCCTGCATCAGGGCGGCGGCCAGGGCGGTCCACCAACCCGCACGCCACCGCTTCAGGAGCCACGCGGCCGCCGTCCCCGCCGCCATCCAGCCCGCGTAGACGAGGGACCACCAGGCGAGCGCCCGCAGGTTCTCTCCCAGATCGGTGAGGCCCATGGAGAGGCGCACGAAGGGTGTGCCGACGTAACCGGGGCTGGTGGCGGCCACGAAGGTAGCGCCCGCGCCACGCAGGGCGGTACCGAAGGGGAGGGCCAGGCAGAGAGCCAGCACCGCCGCCGTGAAGACCGCGGCCGCGCCGCCGGCCAGGATGACGAAGCGGCGCACCCACGCACGCGGCCGCGGATCTGCGGCCACGACCATGGCCGCCACCCCGCCGCAGGTGGCGACGAAGGGCTCGACCTTGGTGAGGGCCAGCGCGCCCAGGGCGGCGCCGCACCCGGCCAGGAGCGCCGGGCGGGCGGACTCCAGGTGCCGCGACGCGAGAAGGAGGGCGAGGAGCGACAGCAGCGCCCCGTGAGTCAGCTCGTGCCGGTAGGGCGCCACGAAGTTGAAGCTTCCCGCCCGCACGGTGTGAGAGAAGGCGAACACGCAGAGGAAGACCACCAGGCCGGCGGTGGCCGCGAGGCGCGAGGTGATCCGCCGCAGCAGCGTCCACATGAGGACGACGATGGTCGCGAGGACGGCGAGGTTCAGGAGGCTCAGCGAGCGGATGCTCGTGCCGAGGAGCCGGAAGGCGGCGGCATTGAGATAGGGCGAGAGCGGTCCGAACACCGAGTGCACGTCGCGGTAGAGGACGTCGCCCTCCGCGAGGCGCCAGGGCACGTAGACCTCGCGACCGAAGTCCACCTGCGGATCGGCGCACCGCGCCCACGTCCAGGAGGCGAGGAGAAGGAACGTCTCCGCGATGACGACCGCGGGCAGCCAGCGCTCGAGGGCAAGGCGCGCGGCAGACGCCCGCGTCACGGGCAACGCATTCGCGCCCGCGGCTACGGCCGGAACAGCTCGCCCATCGCGATTCCGTCGAGGAGACCCAGGGCCGCGCCCTCGACCCGCCCGCCCGAAGCGACGCGCACGGTATAGGGCACCCGCTTGAGCTTGAAGGCGTCCAAGACCTCCTTGCCCGGCGATCGGAAGACGGGGAATGCGATCTGCGCGGCCTCGAGGAAGCCGGGCGGGGGCTGGTCGAGCACCACTCCGACCATCGTCATGTTCTTGGGCCGGCGCGCATACGCCTCGTTCCAGAGGGGAAGCATCTTGTGGCAGACGGGACAGCCGCTCAGGAAGAAGACGACGAGAGTGGTCGTGCCCTTCGGATAGTCGATGCTCTTGATGGCGCCGTCGAACCCGGCGGCATGGAACGCGGGCACCGTGTCCCCGGTGCGCAGGATCGGCTCGGCCACGGGCGGGGCCGCCGCCTGGGCGGCCGCGAATCGGGCAGGGACGAGGATGGCGGCGAAGGCCGCGGCCAGGACGAGACGTCGCATGAGCATCGACACTCCTATTTGAGGTTCGGGCGCCACAGCGGCGAGTTCTGCGCGAGGATCGCGTGACCCTCGCTCCGATCATAAGCGAAGGGCACGCCGGCGGGATCCGCGAGCGGTCCCCCATAGCCGGCCCGGCGGATCTCGTCCAGGGCGGCCGGGCGGACGCCCGTGCGGCGCTCGTAGACGCCGATCGCCTCGTTGAGCTTGTCGAGGGCGTCGAGGGTGTCGAGCTGGGCCAGATGGATGGCCGCGTTGTTCCTCATGGGCCCCTCGCCCTGCTCGAAGATCCGGCGCCACACCTGCCGCGAGGTCTCGCGGTCGCCGCCCCTCATGAGCACCTGGGCCGCCAGGGTGGCCAGGAACGGCGGCGCTCCCGGGATCTCCGCCGCTTCCAGGAGGATCTGCGACGCCCGCTGCGGATCGTTCAGGAAGTAGTAGTGGAAGAGGCCCAGGTCCTGCCGCAGGCGCCAGTCGTGCGGGAGGCTGCGCACGCCGCGCTCGAGCAGCTTCACCGCCGCCTCCGGCTGCCCCGCTCCGATCGGAAAGGCCTCGGCCAGGAAGGTGGCGCCGTAGCGGTAGGCGATCTGCATGCGCGGGTCGAGGGTCACCGTGATGTTCACCAGGGGCAGCAAGAGGTCGAACCGCTTGTTCACGGCGTAGACCCGCTGGCCACCGAAATACTGCACCGTGCGCAGCCAGTAGACGTCGGCCATGAGGTTCTCGAAGCCCGGGGCCAGACGCCGCACCT
>DASTLK010000399.1:0-3575 GCA_035715025.1 Vicinamibacteria bacterium | reverse complement strand
GCCACGGGGTACTACGACCACCCCAATCACCTCGGCATTCCCGGCGAAGAGCGGCCGCACGTGTCGCACTACTACACGGAGCCGCACGGCTACTACCGCAAGCCGGTGGTCGTGGTGGGCGGCAAGAACTCGGCCGCCATCGCCGCCCTCGAGCTCTACCGGGCGGGGGCCGAGGTCACGCTCGTGCACCGGCGCGCCCAGCTCGGCGATTCGATCAAGTACTGGATCCGTCCCGACATCGAGAACCGCATCAAGGAGGGTGCGATCCCCGCCCTCTTCGACACCTGTGTGACGGAGATCCGCGCGCACTCGGTCGTGCTCCGCTCCCCGCGCGGGAGCGAGGAGATCCCCGCCGAGCAGGTCTTCCTCCTCACCGGCTACCACCCGGACACGAGCCTGCTCCAGAAGGCCGGCGTGCGCGTCGACGAGCAGACGCTCGTGCCCGAGCACGACGCGGCCACGTTGGAGACGAACGTGCCCGGCCTCTTCCTGGCCGGAGCGCTGGTGTCCGGCAAGCAGACGAGCCGCATCTTCATCGAGAACGGCCGCTTCCACGGGGAGGCGATCGTGGGCGCGATCACCGGGCGCGTCCTGAGCGCCCGTCGCTAGCAGTACCGCTGTCCCGCCCCTACTCGGCCACGATCCTCGCGAAGGTGGCCGCGAACTCCGGGCCGCGCGCCTCGTCCTCGTGCTTGAAGAAGACGAACGCGCGCTGCCACGGCTGGGCACGGACGCGCTCCGCCCATGTCGTCACGTCCGCCTCCGTGTACGTCGTACGGCGCAGCCGCAGGTAGCCCCAGTCGGCGGTGACCGCGACGTCCGTCAGCGGCTCCTCGTCCGTATCGGCCAGGCACAGGGCGGCGCCCTTGTCACGAAGCGCGCCGCGCACCTCCTCGTCGAACCAGGAGGCATGCCGGAACTCGAACGCGGCCCGCGGCGCGGCCGGCAACAGATCCAGGAACGCCTTCAGCCGCCCGAGGTCCTTCTTCATGTAGGGCGGGAGCTGGAAGAGGATGGGTCCGAGCTTTCCGCCCAGCGCACTCGCCGTCTGGAAGAAGTACGAGACGTCGCCGGAGACCTCGACGAGCCGCCGGTGATGAGTGATGCGCTGGGGCGCCTTGAGCACGAACGTGAACGCTTCCGGGGTCTGTTCCGCCCACTTCCGCAGCAGGTCGGGAGCGGGCATCCGGTAGAACGTGTTGTTGATCTCGACGGTGGGGAAGCGGCCGGCGTAGAAGGCGAGCATCTCCGCCTCCTTCATCTTCTCCGGGTAGAACCGTCCCTTCCATTCCTTGTAGCTGTATCCGCTGGTGCCGGTGAGGACGTGCATCGCGCTGAGGTGGGTCGCGCCTTAAGCTAACACGACGGCCCCCACCCTCACCCTGGGCGCCCGGTGAGGTCCGGGTTGCGGCGCCCGTGACATTGCGAGAGCATCCTTCCTCGCCGGCGCGCCGCCGGTCCCTTCGAGAGGCATCCATGAGACTGAATACCCGCGCGAGCCTCGTGGCCGCGCTCGCCGTCGCCGTCGGCTGGTCCGTCCCCGTGCTGGCCGCCCCCGCCGCCACGGCGTACCACGCGCCGCGGTCCTACACCATCGAGCAGTTCATGAGCACGACCGCGGTGACGGGAGCCTCGTTCTCCGCCGACGAGAGCCGGATCCTGTTCTCGTCGAACGCGACCGGCGTCTACAACGTCTACAGCGTGCCCGTGGCGGGCGGGCCTCCAGCGCCGATGACGTCTTCGAAGGACACGACCACCGCCGTCTCCTATTTCCGCGGCGACGACCGGATCCTCTTCACGCGCGACCAGGGTGGCAACGAGCTGAACCATCTCTACGTCCGCGAGAAGGACGGGACCGAGCGCGACCTCACGCCGGGGGCCAAGCTCAAAGCGGCCTTCCAGGGATGGACGCCGGCCGGGGACGCCTTCTACGTCGCCACGAACGAGCGTGACCCGAAGTTCTTCGACCTCTATCGCTACGACGCGAAGGCCTACGAGCGCACGCTCGTGTTCAAGGACGAAGTGGGCTACCAGCTCGGCGCCATCTCTCCGGACGGTCGGTGGCTCGCCTTCCACAAGCCGCGCACGCAGTCGGAGGGGGACCTGTATCTCTGGGACGGCCGGAAGTCGGAGATGAGGCGCCTCTCCGCGGAGGGCGTCGCCGCCGACTTCTCCCCGGAGGACTTCGACGCCGACTCCACCCACCTCTACTACCTGAGCAACGAGGGCGCGGAGTTCGCGCGCGTGCGGCGCTACGACCTGGCCGCGGGAACACACGAGGACGTGGAGAGGGCGGACTGGGACGTGATGTACACCGGCTTCTCGCGGCGCGGGCGCTATCGCGTCACCGGGATCAACGAGGACGCGCACACCGTGGTCGAGGTGTACGACACGCGCACGGGGAAGCCCGTCGCCCTGCCCTCGCTGCCCGCGGGCGACATCACCTCCGTCGTGATCTCCCCCAGCGAAGCGCGCATGGCGTTCTACGCGAGCGGCGACCGTTCCCCGAGCAACCTCTACGTCTACACGTTCGGCGAGAAGGAGGCCCACCGGCTGACCGACAGCCTCAGCAAGGAGATCGACGCCGCGGACCTCGTCGAGGCCTCCGTGGTGCGGTTCAAGTCGTTCGACTCCATGGCCATCCCGAACATCCTGTTCAAGCCGCACCAGGCCACGCCGGAGAGCAAGGCCCCCGCCCTCGTGTGGGTGCACGGGGGACCGGGCGGCCAGACGCGCAAGGGCTACAGCGCGCTCATCCAGTACCTGGTGAACCACGGTTACGTGGTGCTCGGCATCAACAACCGCGGCAGCTCCGGATACGGCCGCACGTTCTTCACCGCGGACGACCTCAAGCACGGGCACGAGCCGCTGTGGGACTGCGTCGAGGCGAAGAAGTACCTGGCCTCGCTCCCCTACGTCGACCGAGGCCGCATCGGCATCATCGGCGGCAGCTACGGCGGCTACATGGTGCTGGCCGCCCTCACCCTCAAGCCCGAGGAGTTCGCGGTGGGGGTGGACATGTTCGGCATCTCCAACTGGGTGCGCACGCTGGAGAGCATCCCGGCCTGGTGGGAGTCGCAGCGCCTCGCCCTCTACAAGGAGATCGGTGACCCGGTCAAGGACAAGGAGATGCTCCTGGCCGTCTCGCCCCTCTTCCACGCGGACCAGGTCAAGCGGCCGCTGATGGTGCTGCAGGGCGCCAACGATCCGCGCGTCATCAAGGTGGAGTCGGACGACATCGTGGCCGCGGTCAAGAAGAATGGCGTGCCCGTGGAGTACGTCGTCTTCCCCGACGAGGGCCACGGCTTCACGAAGCGCGAGAACCAGATCCGCGGCTACCGCGGCATCCTGCAGTTCCTCGACGCGCACCTCAAGGGCGCGGGGACGCCGGCATCGTGAGGAGGGGCTGGCGCCTCGTCCCCATCGCGGTGCTCGCCCTCGCCGGAGTCCTGGAGGCGGGTCCCGGCGCGGACGAAGCGGAGTTGACCCGGCTGCTCCGTGAGTTCCTGGCCGGGGCCTCGCGCAACGATGCCGCGGCACACGAACGCTTCTGGGCCGAGGACCTGATCTATACG
>DASTLK010000398.1:0-3140 GCA_035715025.1 Vicinamibacteria bacterium | reverse complement strand
GAGCCGCTGGCGGGGCTGGAGCCCGCGCTGGCCCACATCGAGGCCGCCCTCGAGGCGGCGGCTCTGGAGGCGGGGGCGGTCGTGCCCGCCGGGGCTTTCGAGGCCCTGGTCACGGAGGCGTCCGAGGCGCGCGCACGCATCCGCGCGGCCGCGTACCACGAGCTGCACCGCGATCGCTACCGTGCGGAGCTGGCGGAGGGGATCTTCGCGCGCATCCCGGCCGATCTGGACTCGCTCAACGAAGACGTGATCGTGGCCGCGTGCGAGCGGCTCGGCTTCGAGGTCGAGCGGCAGCGCGGCCGGCGCGTGTTCTCGCTCAGCTTCGGCAACCAGGCGCTCGTGGACAGCCTCCCGGGGGTGGCGGGGGGATCGAGCTTCCTGGGCACGTTCGACCGCGAGGAGGCGGTCGAGGACGAGACGCTGGACTTCTTCGCTTCCGGCCACTCCCTCGTGGAAGGAGTGCTCGCCCACCTCGAGGAATCGCCGCTCGGGCGCGTCGCGGTCCTGCACGTCGCCATGGCCGGCGACCGCGGCTTCGGGCTCCTCGCCCTCTACAAGGAAGGCCCGGTGTTCGAGGCGGTCGTGGTCGACGCCGACGGCCAGATGCGGCCGGAGTGGGCGGCGGCGCTGGCCCGGCGGCCGCTGCGCAGCCGCCGGGTGCGGGTGGAGCGGATGCGTGACCCGGCCTGGGCGCCGCTGATCCGGAAGCTGGCCGCGCGCCTGGATGGCACGCGGCGTCCGATCGCGCTCGCGGCCGTCATCGTCGGCTGAGCGCTGTACACCCTTCCGCGCCGGTGCTAGGTTCCCCGGCAAGGGGATCCGCGATGGCCACCCTGTCCTCGTATCGAGTGCTCGTCGCCGGCATCCTCTCGCCCCCAGCGGCAGCTTTCTTCGGGATGAGGGTCTATCGGACCCTGACCCGAGCCAGTGCCGATCCGGACAGAGACTTCCTCTTCCGGCTCTCCTTGACGGCTCTCGCCATGGCCGTGCCGTTCCTCGTGACCCTCGCGCTCGCCCTCGGAGACCGCCGTCGTCACGCGTTGACGACGTCCGGCAGAATCGGCCTCGCGCTCGCGCTCGCCTCGCTGGCGCTCACCTGGCTTCCCGTCCAGGGTGCGATCGACCGCGCGAGACAGACCCGGAACCTCGCCCTGCAGGGAGTGACCGCTCCGCCCTTCGACACGGTGGACGTCTTCGGGAAGCAACACCGCCTCCAGGATCACGCGGGCAAGGTCGTGCTCGTGAACGTCTGGGCTACGTGGTGCGGTCCCTGCAAGAGGGAAATGCCGAAGCTCGACCGGCTCTACCAGGAGCGGAAGGGCGAGGGGTTCATGGTCTTCGGGCTGTCCACCGAGGACGTCGAAGAGCAGCGCAGGTTCAACCAGGAGCAGGTGAGGGTGAGCTATCCGCTTCTCACCATCGCGGGCAAGGTGCCGGACATGTATCGCAAAACCGCACAGTACCCGGCGAACTTCCTCATCGATCGCGCAGGACGACTGCAGCCGGCACCGGCCAGCGGGGAGCCTTTCGAGAAGCTCGAGGCCGCCGTGAACTCTCTCCTGAAGGGCGCCCGCTAGGTGGCCAGCGGATACTCCTCTGCTGTCCAGCCGGTGACGCCGCCGATCATCTTCTTCACCGGCCGGCCCAGGCGCGCGAGCGCGACGGCGGCGCGATCGGCGCCGTTGCAGTGCGGGCCGGAGCAGTAGACGACGAAGAGCACCTCCGCCGGATAGGCAGAAAGGTTCCGCTCGTTGATCCGCCGATGGGGGAGGCTCACCGCGCCCGGTACGTGGCCGTCGGCGAAGGCTTCGGGACTCCGCACGTCGAGCACCACGAAGCCGGGGTGCTCGGCGGCGAGCGCGGCGTGCACGTCCCAGCAATCGGTCTCGAAGGCGAGCAGCTTCTCGAAGTGGGCGAGGGCCTCCCGCGGCGGGGCGGCGGGAACGTCGGTCACGGGTCTCTCGGCGCTGAGCAGGGTGGGCATCGTCGTCTTTCCTCCTCTTCCTCGAATCGCGCTCAGTGTGCGGGCGGCGGACGGCGGACGTCCAGAGGCAGGAACGACAATGTGCGTTAAGATCCTGCCATGGCCCGCGTCGATCGCCGCCGGGTCGTGGCCCTCGCCTACGACCGGTTGGCCACCTTCGAGTTCGGGATCGTGGTGGAGGTCTTCGGCCTGCCCCGGCCGGAGATCAAGGTGCCCTGGTACCGGTTCGAGGTGTGCGCGGTCGACCGCGGCCCCCTGCGGGCGACGGGGGGCGTGACCGTCCGCGCGCGCGCGGACCTGCGCGCGCTCCGCCGCGCGGGAACGATCGTGATTCCGGGCTGGCGCGATCCGGAAGAGCGCCCCCCCGAAGCCCTGCTCGCCGCGCTCCGCGCCGCTCACGCGCGGGGCGCGCGCCTCATCACGATCTGCTCGGGTGTCTTCGTGCTGGCGGCGGCGGGCCTGCTCGACGGCCGGCGCGCGACCACGCATTGGCGCTACGTGGAGCGGCTGAGGTCGCGTCATCCGAAGGTCCGCGTCGAGCCGGACGTGCTCTACGTGGACGAGGGCTCGATCCTCACCTCGGCGGGCAGCGCCGCCGGCATCGACCTGTGCCTCCACGTCGTGCGACGTGACTATGGAGCAGAGATCGCGAACCAGGTCGCGCGGCGGCTGGTGGTCTCGCCCCAGCGGGAGGGTGGGCAGTCTCAATTCGTCCCGGTGCCGGCAGGCACGGCGATCGCGGGAGGGTTCGGGCGCGCTCTCGAGTGGGCGCAGCGCCGGCTGGGCGAGGAGGTGTCGGTCGCGCGTTGGGCGCGCCAGGCCGCGATGTCACCGCGCACGTTCGCCCGTCGGTTCCGCGCCGAGACGGGCACGACCCCGCACCGATGGCTCAACCACCAGCGCGTCCTGGCCGCGCAACAGCGGCTGGAGACGGGCTCCGAATCCATCGACGAGGTGGCGGAGGGCGTCGGCCTGCGCACGGCGGCGACCCTGCGCCTGCACTTCCGGCGCCTGCTGCGCACGACGCCGACCGCCTATCGGCGGCGGTTCTCGAAGGTCAGCGCGTTGTCAGGGCTGGCCCGCGGGCGTAGGCTGGCCGCGAAATGCTCCGGAGTGGCATCTTCGCGGCGACCCTGACCGTGCTCGCCAGCGGTTG
>DASTLK010000397.1:0-1898 GCA_035715025.1 Vicinamibacteria bacterium | reverse complement strand
ACACGTTACCTCGAAGGACTCGATCACCGCTTCCGCGCCGCGGGCCTGCGAACCGTGTGCGTCAAGCCGGGCTTCGTCCGCACGTCCATGACGGACGGTCTGCCCGCCCCGCCATTTGCCGGCGAGCCGGAGGGGGTGGCGCGGCGGGTGCTGAGGGCGATCGACGCGGGCACGCCCGTCGTGTACGCGCCGGGCGCCTGGCGCTGGGTCATGCTCGTCATCCGCCTGCTGCCACGGTTCGTGATGCGGCGGGTCGGCTTCTAGCCCCCATCGCGACTTACGAGCACGCCCGGTACATCGGACGGGGGCCGATGTTAGAATCACGACCTAATTTCGTATAAACATCCACCCTCCGGACGCGGGAGTGACGCGTGGTCACGCCGACCGAAGTCGAGCCCCGCGAGACGCCGCGCACGCTCCCCTGGCCGCTCGGGGTCGGCGTGAGCGCCGCGTTCCTCGTGGGTGTGGTGGCCCTGATCGCGATCAGCGTCGTCTCCCTCCGCAGCATCCGCTCTCTCGTCGAGACCTCGGATTGGATCGCCCACACGCAGGAAGTCCTGGCCACCCTCGCGGCGGCGGACGCGGACGTCACGAGCGCGGAGGCGTCACGCCGGGGCTACGCCCTGACCGGCGCCGAGCGGCACCTCGATGGCTACGAGATCGCGCGCAGCAACATCGCCGCACGGCTCGACCACCTCGGAAACCTCACCGCCGACAACCCGGCCCAGCAGCGGCGGCTGGGCCGGCTCCGGGCCGCGGTCGAGGCACGGCTGACCGCCCTCGACCGGGCCATCGCGCTTCGTCGCGCCCGATCGAGCACGCCGGAGCTCCAAGCGGCGCTGACCGACGAAGGCGAAGTGCTCATGCGGGAAGTCCGCGCGTCCATCGACGACCTCTCGCGCGAAGAGGGAGTCCTGCTCGCCCTCCGCGAGCGCAACGCCCGCGCCAGCGCGCAACGCGCCTCCATGGTCGTCCTGCTCGGAATGGCCGTGGCCATCGTCGCCCTCGGAGGCTCGGCCCTCATGGTGGGCCGGCAGAGGCGCGCCCGCCAGCGCGCGGAGGATGCCGTCCGGGCCAATGAAGCCATCTTGCAGCGACTCAACCTCGAGCTGGCCCGCAATGTCGAGGAGCTGACCGCCGTCAACGGCGAGCTGGAGGCATTCAGCTACTCGGTCTCGCACGACCTGCGCGCTCCCCTGCGCCACATCAACGGCTTCGTGGACCTGCTGCAGCGGCGCGCCGGGCCCACGCTCGACGAGACGGCGCGGCGCTATCTGACCACCATCGCCGGAGCGGCGAAGCAGATGGGACACCTGATCGACGACCTCCTCTCCTTCTCGCGGATGGGGCGAGGGGAGGTGACGCGCTCGCGCGTCCGCCTGGCCGTGCTGCTGGCGGAGGTGCGTGACAGCCTGGGCGAGGACACGCGCGGACGGGACGTCGCCTGGAGAGTCAACGGCCTCCCCGAAGTGGTCGGCGACCCGGCCATGCTGCGCGTGGTGCTCACGAACCTGCTCTCCAACGCCCTCAAGTACAGCCGCACGCGCGGGCGCACGGAGATCGAGGTGGGTTGGCGCCGCGGTGACGACGGCCTGGCCCTCCTCTGGGTACGCGACAACGGTGTCGGCTTCGACATGCAGTACGCGGCCAAGCTCTTCGGGGTCTTCCAGCGCCTGCACCGCGCCGCCGAGTTCGAAGGCACGGGCATCGGGCTGGCGACGGTGCGACGCATCGTCCATCGGCATGGCGGGCGGACCTGGGCGGAAGCGGCGGTCGACGCGGGGGCAACCATCTACTTCTCGCTGCCCCTCTACGAAGGAGGAGCGGCATGAGCGCTCTCAAGCGCATTCTCTACGCCGAGGACAGCCCGGCGGACGTGGAGCTCACGCTGGCCGCGT
>DASTLK010000396.1:0-6436 GCA_035715025.1 Vicinamibacteria bacterium | reverse complement strand
CGCCGCTAGCGCGCCGCGATCCCCGCAAGGCCACTCTTCACCGCGAACAACCGCGGCGCCATCACGGCGCCGGTGCCCGCAAATCGGCAGGCCAGGACGTGCTGGCCGGGCGCCGGCTCGAGGTGGCGGTGCACGACCGCGCCGATGCGGAACTCCAGGGACGCGTCGTATCCATAGGGCGTGATCGACACTTCCGTGCCCGGGGCCACGCGCTCTCCGGCCTCGATCCGGCAGCCGGTCCCGCTGACGTCGCGCAACAGGCCGCCGACCGTGCGGCCGTCGGGAAGGTGGACATCGACGCGGAGGAGCAGGGGCCGGCGGCGGCGTCGCCGGCGGTCGCCCGATTCGTTTCCGTCGCGCCAGCGCGCCAGGCGCGTCACCGTCGCCCGCAGATGGACGGGATCCAGGGGCGGGCACACGCAGGCCGCCGCGCCCCGGCCCACGGCGGCGATGAAGCGTTCGATGTCGCGCTCGTGGTCCACGACCACCAGCGGCGAGCGGCCCAGTGCTGGGTCCGAGTGTATGCGGTCGAGGGATTCGAGCAAGTCCTCGCGGCGCCGGCGCTCGTGAAGGACCACGACCTCCGGCCGGGGCCGGGTTTCGGCCGCGGGCGGGGCCAGCGCATCCTCCAGCGGGCGTACGGTTACGGCCAGACCGCTGGGCCGGAGCGCGTCTTCGAGCCACCGCCCGTCCTCGGCGGACCCCCCGACCACCAGGATCACCGGACCCCCTTCTACAGTGTGAACCGTCACCCCGCCTCTGGGAGTCCCCTCCGTACGTTTGGACTGCCCGGGGCGGGGGATGGATAATCGACCCCTTGCGGGAGACGGGCGGATGCTGACAGGGGTCCTGGCGCTGTTGCTCGCGGGTGGGGTGATGGCGTCTCCCTCTCCGTCTGCCTCTCCGTCTCCGGATTCCCCCGCCGCCGAAGAGTCCGCTCCGCTCACGTCCTCCGGAGTGCCCGAGGAGGCGCTTCCGCCGGGCACGCCCACCATCCCTCTCGCCCGGGCCGTCGCGACGGCCCTCGAGCGCAACTTCACCGTGCTCAACTCCGCGGACGCCGTGGCCACGTCGCGGCTGCGCGAAGGCGTGACGCGCGCGCAGTTCCTGCCCAAGGTCACCCCGCGCTACCAGCGCTCCGCGGACGACTCGCTCTTCGGAGTGGATGCCACGCAGAAGCTGCCCTGGACCGGTGGCAGCGTCACCGCCGCCGCTCTCATGCGCTCGACATTCGCCGGCGCGACGGGACCCGACGTGAGCCCCTTCCCCCGCACTTCGGACCTGCGCCTGGTCCTGACCCAGCCCCTGCTGCGCGGCTTCGGGCCCAATGCCGCCTTCTATGACCTGCGCGTGAGCCGCCGCAGCCGCGAAGGACAGGAGCGCCAGTTCGAGATGGAGCGCCAGCGGCTCGCGGTGGACGTCACGCGCTCGTACTACCAGGTCATCCAGCAGCGGCAGCTCCTGGCCGTGGCCCGCCAGAGCCTGGATCGCAGCGAGAGCCTGCGCCGTGCGTCCACCGCCCGCCTCGAGGTCGGCCTGGTCAGCAAGCTCGACGTGTATCGCGCGGAGCTGCAGGCCTCGCAGGCGCAGGAGTCGATGGTGCGCTCGGAGACCTCGCTGGAAGCGGAGCTGGAGCATTTCCGCACGCTCCTCGGCCTCTCGCCCGGCGATGCGCTGCAGCCGGAGGCCTTGGCCCTCCCCGAGGACGTGGTCGACGACATCGAGCCGGTGGAGGTCCTGACCCAGCGCGCGCTGGACAACCGCCTCGACCTGCTCGAGACGCGCGAACAGGTCGGGGACGCCCGCCGCACCGCGTCCCTGGCCCGCCAGAACCTCCTGCCCCAGCTCGACCTCAACCTCGGGGTCACGCAGTTCGGCACGGGCACCACCTACGGCAACGCCTTCCACTCCGCGGAGCGCCAGGTCAACCTCTTCTTCAGCACCTCCTATCCCCTGGAGCGCTCGAGCGAGGCGACCAACCGGGCGGTGGCCCAGCTCGACGTCTCGTCGCGCGAGCGCACCCTGCGCCAGAGGCAGCTCGACCTGGAGGCGGAGGTGAGGGGAGCGGTGCGCGAGCTGAAACGCATCCGGAAGAGCATCGAGCTGCAGAAGAAGGGCGTGGAGGTGGCGGAGCAGCAGCGGAGGCTGGCCACCTTGCGCTATCAGCGCGGGCTGGCCTCCAACTTCGACGTCGTGGACGCGGAAGGCAGCCTGGTGGTGGCGCGCAGCGCGCTGGTGGGCCTCCTCACCAGCTACCAGGTGGCCGTCGTCGACCTCAAGCGGGTCACGGGCACGCTGGCCGTGGACAAGGACTTCGCGCCGTGAGCACGCCCGCGCCCGACGGAGGCGAGCGCATGGCACGCGCGCTGGGGGCGGCGCGGGCCCGCTTCACCCTCGTGGCCCGTTCCGCCGCCCGCGAAGCGCGCCCCTGGCTGCGCCCCGAGAACTGGAAGCGCGAGAACCTGCGCGCCCTGGTGGCCGCGGCCCGCGCGCGGCCCCGGCAGGCCGCCGCCGCCGGCGCGGCCGTCGTGCTCGTCGTCCTCGCCGCGGCCTGGCTCCTGCGCGACCCGATCCCGCCGGGCGTCGCCATGTTCGTGGTCGAAGAGGCGCCCTTCGACATCTCGGTCGTCGAATCGGGCACGCTGCAGGCCCTGCGCTCCGTGACCTACGCTTCCACCATCCAGAGCAACCAGGCCAAGATCATCGCCATGGTGCCGGAGGGCAAGCTCGTGCAGAAGGGCGACATGCTGCTGCTCTTCGACGGGGCGCCGTTCGAAGAGGAGATCCGGCGCAGCCAGGCCCAGCTCTCCCTGGCCGAAGCGGACGTGCAGAAGGCGCAGCAGGACCTCAAGCTGCAGAGCATCCAGAACCAGGAGGAGCTGGCCGCCGCGAAGCAGAAGGTGGAGCGCAGCCGGCTCGAGCTGGCCGACGTCTCCGAGGGCAAGGGGCGCCTGCGCGAGGAGGAAGCCGCGGCCGCGGTCGGCAACGCCGAGCGCGACCTCGAGAAGGCGGTGGGCGCCCACGAGGACCTCAAGCCGCTGCTCGCGGAAGGGTTCATCACCAAGCAGGAGCTGGACCGCGCGGCCCAGGCCGTCTCCCGCGCGCGGGAAGAGCTGGAGCTGGCCAAGCGCCGCCGCGACGCGCTGGTGCAGTTCGGCCGCCCCCTCGAGCTGTCCCAGGCGGAGGCGGAAGCGGCCATGACCCGCGAGAGCGCGCGCCAGCTCGAGGCCTCCGGGGCCTATCGGATGGATCAGAAGCGCTCGGCCATCGCCGCCGCCGAGAGCCGCATCACCGAAGCCACCGCCAAGCTGGCCCTGGCCAAGCAGCAGCTCGCGCGCACCGAGGTGCGCGCGGACGTGCCCGGCATCGTCGTCTACAAGGACGTCTTCTTCGGATCGGAGCAGAGGAAGCCCCAGGTGGGGGACCAGGTCTGGGCCAACCAGCCGCTGCTGATCCTCCCCGACATCTCGAAGATGGTGGTGGAGACGCGCGTGCGCGAGACGGACATCCACAAGGTGGAGAAGAACCAGCACGTGACCGTGCGCGTCCAGGCCTATCCGGACCTCAAGCTGACGGGCAAGGTCACGCTCGTGGGCACCCTCGCCCAGGAGGAGAAGGAGCGCCGCGGGGTCAAGTTCTTCGGCGTCACCATCCAGATCGGCGAGTCCGAGCCGCGGCTGCGGCCGGGCATGACCGCGGCCATCGAGATCCAGGTCGAACGTCGCGCGGACGCGCTGCGCGTGCCCCTGGAAGCCGTGTTCGAGCGCGACGGCCGGCACCTCTGCTACGTGGCCACGCGCCGCGGCCTCGTGGCGCGCGAGGTCGTGCTCGGCCCCTCCAACCGCGACTTCGTGGTCGTCGAGAAGGGCCTGCGCCGCGGCGATCGCGTGGCCCTGCGGGATCCTTCGGCCGCTCCCTCCGACTTCGGCTCTCTCACCTCGTCCTGACGGACGTGACGCGCCTGGCCGCCTCGCTCCTCCCATGACGGCCCTGGTGGATCTGCGCGACGTCGGCAAGGCCTACGTGCGGGGCACGCGCGAGGTCGTGGCCTTGCGCGACGTGACCTTGACGATCGAGGAAGGGGAGTCGGTTGCCATCACGGGACCGTCCGGCTCGGGCAAGTCGACACTCCTCAGCATCCTCGGCTGCCTCGATCGTCCCACCACCGGCGAGTACCGGCTGGGGGGAACGCCGGTGGCCGGCCTGGCCGACGAGCAGCTCTCGCGCGTGCGCAATCGCAGCATCGGCTTCGTGTTCCAGTCCTTCCACCTCATCCCGCAGCTCACCGTCGCCGAGAACGTCGAGACGCCGCTGCTCTACGCGGGGCTCCCTCCCGCGCGCTGGCGCGAGCGCGCGCTGAGCTGCCTCGAGCGCGTGGGCCTGCTGCCGCGCGCGGACCATCGTCCCTCCGAGCTCTCGGGCGGGGAGGCGCAGCGCGCGGCCATCGCGCGCGCGCTGGTCACGGAGCCGCGCCTCATCCTGGCCGACGAGCCGACGGGCAACCTCGACAGCGCGACGGGCGAGGAGATCGCGCGCCTTCTGGAGGCCCTGCACCGCGACGGGCGCACGGTGGTGCTGGTGACGCACAACGAGGCCCTGGCCGCCCGCGCGCAGCGCCTGGTGAAGCTGCGCGACGGCCGGGTGGAGGCGGCGGCATGAACGCATCCCCTCGGGTGCTGTTGCGCCTGGGCGTGCGCAGCCTGCTCGTGCACAAGCTGCGCTCGGTGCTCTCGATCCTGGGTGTCGTGTTCGGCGTGGCCGCGGTCACCGCCGTCTCCGCGGTCGGGGAGGGCGCGCGCCGCGAGGCGGTGGCGCAGATCGGCAGCCTCGGCATCGACACCCTGACCGTGCGCGCGCGGCCGGCGGCGGGCGCGGCCTCCACTCCGGGGGCGGCCGCCCCCATCGGGCTGCGCCTGCGCGAGGCGGAAGCGGTGCAGGCCGTCGTTCCGAACCTGGTCGCCACCGCTCCCGTGCGCGAGGCAGCGCTGTCCGCGGAGGCCGGCGGCCGCACCACCGACGCGGCCGTGGTGGGCACCACCGCCGCCTACCGCGACGCCGCGCGCCTGCGCCTGTCCGCCGGCCGTTTCCTCACCGACCTCGATGTCGAGGACCGCAAGCGCGTGGCCGTCCTCGGGGCCTCCATCGCGAACACGCTGTTCCCCTTCGACGCGCCGGTGGGGCAGCGGCTCGCCCTGGGCGGCGACTGGTACGACGTGGTCGGGGTCGTGGAGGGGCGCGCGGTCTCGCGCGCGCGTACGGGCCCGATCCGCTCCCGCGACGTCAACCGCGCCGTCTTCGTTCCCCTGGCCGCGCTGGACCGTGGCAGCGGCCGCGCGGACGGGGTCGACGAGATCGTGCTGCGCATCGACGACAGCGAGCGGGTGGGCGCGTCGGCGGAGGTCGCGCGGCGCGTCATCGAGCGCACGACCGGGGGCGCCCCCATCGACGTGATCGTGCCCCGCGAGATCCTGCGCCAGAAGGAGCGGACGCAGCGCATCTTCAACGTCGTGACCGGCGCCATCGCCGCCATCAGCCTGCTCGTGGGCGGCATCGGGATCATGAACATCATGCTGGCCAGCGTGGCCGAGCGCACGCGCGAGGTCGGCATCCGCCGCGCGGTGGGCGCGGCCCGGCGCGACATCGCGGCCCAGTTCCTGGTGGAGAGCTCGCTGCTGACGTCGGCCGGCGGCGTGATCGGCGCGGTGCTGGGCGTGGCGGGCTCGATGGCGATCCAGGCCCTGGCCGGCTGGCCGACCGCGCTCTCCCCGGGGATGCTGCTCGCGGGTCTGGTGGTCGCGCTGGCCGTCGGGATCGGGTTCGGGTTCTATCCCGCCTGGCATGCCGCGCATCTGGAACCGATGGAGGCCCTGCGGTCGGAGTAGGCGCGATCGGCTCAACGGACGGGAACGGGCACGGAGACGGAGACGGGAAACGGAACCGGGGCACGTATGACCGCTAGGGGAGCGCCGCGACCCGAGCGGCGGCCCCAAGGTTGGATACGCGAACTATGCGATCATGCCCGCCTCTTCAGAGAGGATGACCGTGAAACGACTGTTGCTCGTGCCCTGCCTGCTCGTCGCCGTGACCGCCCACGCGAAGCCGAAGCCGGCGAAGACGCCGCCGCCGCCCTTCACGGTCGTGGAAGCCACCATCCCGGAGATGCAGAAGGCGTTGGCGGAGGGACGCGTCACCTCGCGTGAGCTCGTCCGTCAGTGCCTCGTGCGCATCGGGACCTACGAAGACAAGCTCAACGCCGCCATCACGGTGAACCCGAAGGCGCTCGAGGAGGCGGACGCGCTCGATCGCGAGCGCGCGCAGAAGAAGCTCCGCGGGCCCCTCCACGGCATCCCGATCGCGCTCAAGGACAACATCCACACCACCAACATGCCCACCACCGGCGGGGCGCTTGCCTTCGACGGCTACGTTCCGCCCTACG
>DASTLK010000395.1:0-1561 GCA_035715025.1 Vicinamibacteria bacterium | reverse complement strand
CAAGTACCACGGCCTCTTCCTGTTCGCCGAGTACTTCGCGCGACATCGGCGCCCGGAGATCAGCTCCGCCTTCGACTCGAACGGGTTCCACGCCCAGGCCGGCTATTTCCTGGTGCGCGACCGGTTGGAGGTCGCGGCCCGCTGGGCCGGCTACGATCCGTCCGACCTCATCGCCGGCAACGACCGCAAGGAAGTGGGAGGCGTGGTCAATTACTATCTCAACCGGCACAACCTGAAGTTCCAGGGCGACTTCCGCCGCCTGGATGACGACGGTCGGGCCACGAAGACCAAGGAGCTCCGGATCCAGACGCAGGTAGTGTTCTGACGCGGGGGAGCACGGTGTCGAGAGGGCGGGGAACGGTCGTGGTGGCGTGCATCCTGGCCGCGGGGAGTGCGCGGGCGGCGGAGGTGGGCGCGCGCGTCGTCGACGAGCTGCGTCTGCGGCCGCGCGTGCGCGTGATCGTCGCCCTGCGTGAGCCCACGGCACCCGCGACGGACCTCACCTTGCGCAACGCGGAAGTGGAAGCCATCCAGGGCAACGTGCTGGAGGGGATGCGCCCCGGCGACTTCCTCCTGACCCATCGCTGGCAATCGCTGAACGCGTTCGCGGGCGACGTGACGCTGGCCGGCCTGCGCGCCCTGGCCGACGACCCCGACGTCCTGATGGTGGACGTGGACCCGCCCGCCTATGCCGATCTGGCCGAGAGCGCGGCCCTCATCCGCGCGGACCAGGTGCGTGGCGCGGGGACGACCGGGAAGGGAGTGGTGGTCGCGATCCTCGACACGGGTGTCGACACCCATCACCCCGACATCCGCGACAGCCTCATCGCCGAGCAGTGCTTCTGCACGTCGCCCAGCGGAGCGGGCTGCTGCCCCAACGGGTCCGCGCAGCAGTCCGGACCGGGCGCGGCCGAGGACGATCACGGACACGGCACCAACGTCACCGGGATCATCACCTCGGACGGCCGGGTGGCCCCCATGGGGATCGCGCCCGATGCCCAGGTCGTCGTGGTCAAGGTGCTGGACAAGACGGGCGCCGGCACCAGCACCAGCATCCTGTCGGGGCTCGACTTCGTCATCAACCAGCATCCGGAGGTGAAGGTGGTCAACCTCAGCCTGGGGCTGGCCAACCTGTTCGCCGGATCCTGCGATTCCGCGGCCTCGTTCACCACCGCCTTCGCGGCCGCGGTCAACACCCTGCGCGGGCGCGGCGCCGTGTTCTTCGCCTCCAGCGGCAACAACGGCTCGACCTCGCAGATCGCGGTGCCCGCGTGCATCGGGAACGCGATCGCGGTGGGCGCCGTCTACAAGGCGGATGCGGGCACCATCTCCTTCGGATGCACGGACGCGACCACCGCCGCCGATCGCATTCCCTGCTTCTCGAACAGCGATAGCCAGGTCGACGTGCTCGCGCCCGGCGCTCCCGTCACCTCCGCCGGCATCGGCGGAGGCGTGTCGACCTTCGTGGGCACGTCGCAGGCCTGCCCGGTGGCGGCCGGAGTCGCCGCCCTCATGCTCTCGGCCCATCCCGGCCTCAGCCCGGACGCGCTGGAAGCGGCCA
>DASTLK010000394.1:0-8128 GCA_035715025.1 Vicinamibacteria bacterium | reverse complement strand
TGGTCGCCCAGCAGCTCGATCAGGTTCGGCCGCGTGGGTCCCCGCCAGGACACGCCGAAGACGTCGCCGGCCGGCGACGCATACTCGCGCACCATGGTGCCGTCGGGTGCGCTGATCTCGTGCACGGCAAACCCGGCGGCGCTGCTGATGCGCACCTCGCCGCCCAGGCGTTTCTGGTCGCCGGCGATGGAGGCGACGGGCTTTCCCAGGGTGGCCCAGATCGGTGGGGACCCGAGAAGCACCACCGACACGGCCGCGAGCACGGCTTTCACGTTCCCCGGCACCTCCTCCAACGATCATGTCCATCCCCGCGCCGGAAATGATTAAGGGCGTGCAAAGAGCTCGTTAAGTCCTCTTAACCCCGAACATCTCGACGAGAGCCTCGCGGCACTGACCCGCCGTAGTGACCTCGCGCGGAAAGGGGACGCGGATGCCGTGGACACGCTCGCCCGTCCGGAGCCGCACCTTGAAACCGAGCCGGTCGACCCCCGCCATCGTGGCCTCGTCGGGGGGAGGGGCGCTGTCCGGGGAGTCGCGGCCGCGCCCGCGAAGATACGCGAGGAGCGCGCCCGCGTGATCCGCGTTCACGTGCTGGAGGATCGATTCCGAGACGTCGGCCAGAGGATCCGGCTCCGCCGCCATGTAGTCCGCGGCGGAGACCCAGTCCATGGCCCCGAAGCCTCCGACGAAATAGAGATCGCGGGGCTCGAGACGCCAGAACCCGAAATCCTCGAAGTCGACCCAATAGCTCGCGGTTGCGTGCCGCGCGAGGTAGGCCGCCCGTGCGCCGTCGCTCTCGGCCCGCGAGAGCGCACGCGCCTCGCCCATGAGGGTGAGACGGGCCGCGGCCAGGGGATCGCCGGCGGTCGGTTGCGCGACGAGGAGGCTGGCGCGGGCGTCCCCCGCCAGGTTCTGGGTGTGCATCGCCATCGCGCTGATGAGCATGAGCGGGCGTCCGCGCTCGTCCAGCGCATACGGCATCACGGAGGCGAACGGGTGGCCGGGATGCTTGCGCGACAGGGTCGCCAGCGTGCCCGTGCGGCCGAGATGGGCCAGGGTGCGCGCGCGTTCGGCGTACGAGGGTTCCGGAACGGTGGCCGCGGTCGCCCCCGCGGGTGGTCCAGCGTGACGGTTCATCCCGCCATGGTACGCGCGTAATCTCTTTCGCCGCCGTTGACGGCGCGGACTCCCCCTGGCTAGGCTCGAAGGAACTCTTCCAGGAGGCGCGCATGCTCGGAAAGCTCGGGGTGACGTGCACCCTCGTCGTCGCGGCGGGGCTCGTGGTCGGCTTGTCGAGGCCGGTGGCCGCGACACCGATCTCGGTCTATGGGACCTGGCACTGCGGCAGCGACTTCTGCACGTGGGCCAGCGTCCGCGACATGACGGAGTTCGACCAGAAGAACCACTGGATCATCGACCGCGGCAACGGCCAGCCGTCCGTGAACATCGTCGTGCTCAGTTTCGTGCATCCCGTCCGGCTCATGAACCGCGTGAACGACGCCCAGACCGTGGGCGGAGTGCCGATCGGCATGAACCAGGCCGTGGTCGACTATTTCAAGACGCGGGGCATCCGGGTGATGCTCTCCATCGGCGGCATCACCTACACGGACGCCTGGAACCAGGCCCTCGACACCGATCCCGTCGGGCTGGCCATGGCCGCCTCCGACGCCGCGAACCGGCTGGGAGTGGGGATCGAGATCGACTACGAGGAGAACTCGTCGCCGCGCCTGGCCGCCCTCCAGACGTTCGTCGACAACTATCGGGCCCTCCATCCCTACGATCCCACCGGCAGCGACCCCACCGCGCGCCTCACCATCGACCTCGCCGCCGGGGACCGCTGGCTCATCGACATCGCGCGCAAGGCCACCTCCGATTGGCTGGCCACGGCGACGCCGGTCCTCGACTACGCGAACGCCATGGTGCCCAGCCGCCAGCCCAACAGCGCGAGCACGGCGCAGTCGAACTGGCAGGAGCACGTGGATGGGAAGCCCCAGTACAGCCCGCCGATCCTGCCCCTCGCCCCCGCGAAGTTCACCGGGAGCCTGTACATCGTGACCGGCAACCGAGCGGCGCCGGAGTGCGTGAACTTCGCGACGTCGCTGGAGAAGAGCACGGGCACCTACGTCCAGACGGTGGCGCCGAAGACGGGCTCGACGAGCGGCATGCTCGGCTACATGTTCTGGGCCGCCGAATGCCAGGGAACGCGGTCGATCTGCACGACGCCGCCGAACTCGTGCGAGGGCGGCGTGGGGGTGGGCGCGACGACGTACGCGATCCCGATCCCCATGCCGCCGCTCAGGCAGAACTAAAGCGACTACGCCGCCATCGCGAGAGGGCGTGGCTCCAGCGCGAGCGCGAGCATTTCGTCCGCCGACCGGACCGGATGGAACTGCATGTGCTCGCGGACATCCGACGGCACATCGTCCAGGTCGGGCGCGTTGCGCTCGGGGAGGATCACCTCGGTGAGCCCGGCCGCGTGCGCGGCCAGCACCTTCTGCTTCAGCCCGCCGATGGGCAGCACGTGCCCCTGCAGCGTGACCTCGCCCGTCATGCCCACCGTGCTCTTGAGGGGACGCCCGGTGAGGAGCGACGTGAGCGCCGCGACCATGGTCACGCCGGCGCTGGGCCCATCCTTGGGGATGGCTCCCGCAGGCACGTGCACGTGGAACTCCCGGCCGTCGAAGGTCCGCTCGTCGATGCCGAGCTCGGCGGCGTGGCTCTGGACGTAGGTGAGGGCGATCCGAGCGGATTCCTTCATGACGTCGCCCAGTTGCCCGGTGAGCACCAGGCCGCCCTTGCCGGCCATGGACGCCGCCTCCACGAAGAGGACGTCTCCGCCCGCGCCGGTGACGGCGAGCCCGGTGGCCACGCCGGGGACGCTCGTGCGTGCCGCGACCTCCTGGTGGAACTTCGGTCGGCCCAGCGCCTCCATCACCCCTGCGGTATCGATGACCACCGGCGTCGGCTGACCACCGGCGGCGATGCGCGTGGCCGCCTTGCGCAGCACGGTGCCGAGCTCGCGCTCCAACTGACGGACACCCGCCTCCCGCGTGTAGCTCGTGACGACGAACCGCAGCACGTCGGGATCGATGGCGACGTCGGTGAGACGCAGACCATTCCGTTCCACCTGACGCGGCCAGAGATAGTCGCGCCCGATGGCCAACTTCTCGTCGGTCGTGTAGCCGTCGAACCGGATCACTTCCATCCGGTCGAGCAGAGGTCCGGGAATCGTGTCCGCCACGTTGGCGGTGGCGAGGAACAGGACCTGGGACAGATCGAGCTCCACGTCGAGGTAGTGATCCTGGAAGGCGTGGTTCTGCGCGGGATCGAGAACTTCGAGCAGCGCCGACGAGGGATCGCCGCGCCAGTCCGCCCCCAGCTTGTCGACCTCGTCGAGCAGGATCACGGGATTCATCGTGCCCGCGTCTCTCAGGGCACGCACGAGCCGGCCGGGCAGGGCGCCGATGTAGGTCCGGCGATGCCCGCGGATCTCGGCCTCGTCGCGCACTCCGCCCAGGGACATGCGGACGAACTTCCGGCCCGTGGCTCTGGCGATCGACTCGCCGATCGACGTCTTGCCCGTCCCCGGAGGGCCGATCAGGGTCAGGATGGCGCCCGACCGCCGATCGTCGGTGAGGCCACGCTCCGCGCGCAGCTTCCGGACGGCCAGATACTCGGTGATGCGCCGCTTCACGTCGTCGAGGCCGGCATGATCGGCGTCCAGCACCTCGCGGGCGTGCTGCGGATCCAGCCGCTCCTCTGATCGCTTCGACCACGGAACCGCGAGCAGCCAGTCCAGATAGGTCCGGATCATCGACCCCTCGGCGTTCGACTCCCCCATCCGCTCCAGGCGCGCGAGCTCACGCTCGGCTTGCTTCTGGACCGCCTCCGGCATGGCCGCGGCGGCGATCTTCTTCCGATACTCGTCGGCCACCGAGCCCTCGTCTTCGCCGAGCTCCTTGCGGATGGCCTCCATCTGCCGGCGCAGCAGGTACTCGCGCTGCTGCTTCTGCGTCCCCGACTCCACTTCCTCGCGGATGCGCTGGCGGACGCGCAGCTCCGCCAGCCGCTCTTGCTGGAACCGGAGGGCGAGGCTCAGCCGTTCCACCACGTCCAGGGCCTCGAGCAGCTCCAGCTTCTGTTCGAAGCTCAGGTCCGGGGAATAGCCGGCGGTGTCGGCCAGCGCGCCCGGATGGGTGATGGAACGGACGAAGGCGCTGATCCGGCCGTCATCGCCACGGATCTCGAGGATCTCCTCCACCACCGCCCGGTACTCGCGCTCGAGCTCGCGGGTCAGGCCCTTGGGGGCATCCGGGTCCGGGCGCTCGTCGACTTCCACGCGCAGGACGCCATCCGGCCCCGTCTGCGCGGCCCCGGGCACGGCCCGGTGCATCGGCACGAAGGAGGCGATCCAACGTCCGCCGAGGGCGACGCGCTCCGTCACTTCGGCGACCACGCCGACCTTGGCGTAGCCGCTCCCGCGCTGTGGGATGAGGAACACGCGCTTGTCGCCGGCGACATCGGCGGGGAGCGTCACCGGCATGCCCGGGAAGACCACGGCCTCGTCGAGGGAGACCAGCCTGAGGTGTGCCATGCATGGAAGTTACGCCTGATAGTTGAGCTTGTCAATGATACACCGATGTAATATCCTGTGATGGATGAAGCCCACGAGCCCTCCCGCCCGCGATCCCTGGGCGCTGCTCGTGCGGCTGTTCTTCGCCCAGCGGGCGAACCTGCCCCCGCTGGCCGCGGAGCTCCAGCTCTCCCCCGCGCAGTGTCACGTGCTGCACTTCATCGAGCCGGACCGGCCCGTTCCCATGGGGGAGCTGGCGGAGACGCTCGCCTGCGACGCATCGAACGTCACGGGGCTGGTGGACCGGCTCGAATCCCGGGGGCTCGTGCGTCGCCGCCCGTCGGCCGGCGACCGCCGGGTGAAGGTCCTGGTCCTCACCCCGACCGGCTCTCGGCTCCGCGCCCTCCTCCTCGATCGCATGACCGCTCCCCCGGCCGCCCTCGAGCGCCTCTCTCTCCGCGAGCAGCGAGCGCTGGTGCGGATCCTCGGGCGTCTCCTCGAGTAGCGGCGAAGGGTGGTAGTCTCGCCTCGCACCGCGGCTTGCGAATGACACGCCTGTATCTCGAGGACTTCGCGGTCGGACAGAAGTACGGGACCAAGCGGCTCCGCGTGGACGCGGAGGCGATCAAGGCCTTCGCCGCCGCGTTCGACCCGCAGCCGTTCCATCTCGATGAGGAGGCGGCCCGGGCCTCGTTCTTCCAAGGCCTGTCCGCAAGCGGCTGGCACACCGCGGCCCTCACCATGCGCCTGCTGGTGGACGGCGATCTCACTCCGGCGGGGGGGATCATCGGGGTGTGGGCCGAAGAGATGAAGTGGCCGCGCGCCGTCCGGCCCGGCGACGAGCTGGAGGTGGAAGCCGAGATCCTCGCCGTGCGGCCCTCCCAGAGCCGGCCCGGCCAGGGCTTCGTGAAGGTCCAGACCACCACCCTGAATCAGCACCGCGAGCCCGTCCAGGTCCTGGTCATGAACCTGCTCGTCCAGGCCCGCCAGGCTGCGCCCGCCTAGCGGCAACCGGCGATAATTCCCCCGGATGACCAAAGAGGGCAGCGGGCGCGATCGACGGCGCTGGCCGCGCGCACCGTTGCGGGGACAGGTGGTCGGACAGATCTACACGGAGCACGCGGCTCCCATCGTCGACTTGTCCGAGGGGGGCGCCCTTCTCGAGGTGCCGTGCGCCCTCCGGCCTCGTTCGGTGTATTCGGTTCGGCTCGCCCTCGGCCCCGGCACCGTGTTGATGCTGAAGGCCAGTGTGGTGCGAAGCTACGTTCACCGCGTCGAGAGCGCCGGCGAAGGCGAGACGCAGATTCGCTATCAGGTCGCGCTCCAGTGGGTCGACTTGCGCGCCTCGGACCAGGCGCTCCTGCGACAACGCCTCGCCAGCGAGGCGACGCCTGAGGTCGCGGGCCTGACCGAAACGCCCCCGGCCATCAGCGACCCGGAAACGATCGAACGCCGCGACTCCCTCCGCGTCGACCTCGCCCGCCCCGTGGCCAGCGAGGTCGGCCTGCACCTGGAGTCGCGCGTGCTGATGCTGTCACCCGGCGGGATGACGGTACGGATGCCGTTTCGACCGGAGATCGGCTCGACCGTCACCTGCACGCTCGATATCGCTGGCGTTCCCTCCCTGTTGCGCGGCGTCGTGCGGGATACGCATCAGGACGTGACGGAGAATGACCAGTCGGACTTCGTCGTGGGCGTGGAATTCGTCGATCTCAGCGACGAAGCGCGAGCCTCCATCGAGGCCTACGTCGCGCGAATGGCCTGAGGCCTGCCCCGCGCGGGGATCGTGTAGACTCGGCGGCCGTGCCCCGTCCGACCCTCGGCGAAGCGGCCGCCACCGTCTTCGGCTACCTGCGCGGCCTTCACGCCACCCACTACCTGGATCTGGGCATCCGTATGGGCCTCTTCTCCGCCCTCGCGCAGAAGCCGCGAAGCGCCGAGGCGCTGGCCACGGATCTCGGCCTCCACCCGCCCTACATCCGCGGGTTCTGCGAGATGGGCCACCATCTCCAGATCCTGGATCGTGAGGGCGCGACCTATGCCCTGGCGCCCGAGATGGACCGGCTGCTCGCCTCGCCGGACGATGCGTACTTCCTCGGCGGCTTCCCACCGGTTCACCTCCGCGTCGCCGAGGACTACCGGCTCTACCCCGAGCTGTTCCGCTCGGGCGCGGTCCATCCGTATCAGGAGCACTCCCAGGGCTTCCTCGAGGATGTCGCGGGCGCCTCGCGCTCCCTGCCCCGGATGTTCCTGGACGTGGCCGCCCAGAGACTGCCTGACCTGTTGCGCCGGCTCGAGGCCGGCGGACGCGTTCTCGACGTCGGCTGCGGGGCGGGCCACGCCCTGGCCACCCTCGCCGAGCGCTTCCCCGAGTTGACGGGCGTCGGCATCGAGATCGAGCCGGTCTCCGCCGAGATGGCGCGCGCGCTCATGCGCTCGCGCGGCCTTGCGGGGCGGATCGACGTGCGCAATGGCTGGGAGCCCGCCGGCGATTTCGACTCCGCCTTCGACGTCGTGACGCAGTTCCTGGTCCTCCACGAGATCCGCCCCGAGTGGAAGGACGACATCCTCGCCCGCTGCGCGCGGGCGCTGAGGCCCGGCGGTACGCTCGTCCTCTTCGACGAGGCCTATCCGGAAGACGCGGCCACTGCCCGCGACGCGATCCGCGGCTTCGCGGTGGTGGCCCAGTGGTTCGAGATGACGTGGGGAAACGTCATCAACACCCGCACCGAAATCCTCGACCTCGTGGCCCGTGCGGGCCTGCGGCCGGGCCCCGAGGCCGAGCTGTCACGGTTCCGCATCGTCACCGCCACCAAGACGTAGCGGCGCGAGACGGTATCAGCCGATCGAGCGGCGCGGCCGCTGGACTTCTCGATCGACGAACCCTTGCATCGGCGGAGCGGGTGACCAGAGCCGGACGCCCGGGAGGAGCGCGCGGATGGCCTCGGCCGGCATCGCCTTGGACAGCAGGAACCCCTGCCCGCCGTCGCACCGCAGCCGGCGCAGCCGTGCGAGCTGGCGCTCGGTCTCGATCCCTTCCGCAATCACTTCCAGGCCCAGGCTGCGCGCCAGCGCGATGATCGACTCGACGATCTCCGCCTTCTCTCCCACCTCGTCGATGCGGGACACGAACGAGCGGTCGATCTTCAAGGTGTCGACGGGCAGCTTCTGGAGGTAGCTGAGGGACGAGTAGCCGGTCCCGAAGTCGTCGATCTGGATGCCCACGCCCCTCGCCCGCAGCTCGCGCAGCACCGCGATGGCCGCGTCCGCGTTGCCCATGATGGCGCTCTCGGTGACCTCCAGCTTCAGGCGCGGCGCGGCGAGGCTGGCCCTCGCCAGCGCCTCGTCGATCGCCTCCAGCAGGCCGGCGTCGGCGAGCTGACGGGCCGAGAGGTTCACGCTGATGGTCAGGCGTGTGTCTCTCAGCTCCGCGACCTCCCGGCAGGCCTCCCGCAGGAGCGAGGGGCCCAGGGAGAGGATGAGGCCCGTCTCCTCGGCCCGCGGAATGAACTCGTCGGGCAGGATGAGGCCGCGCTGCGGATGCCGCCACCGCGC
>DASTLK010000393.1:0-3968 GCA_035715025.1 Vicinamibacteria bacterium | reverse complement strand
CGCCCCGGCTCCTCCATGTTGGTGGCGATGACGATGACTTCGGGCGAGATGGGCTTGCCCAGGTTGGCGGACTTCTCGAGGGCGGCCTTCACGTTGCGCATCAAGGCCTCGAGCTCCAGGCCCTTCTCGACCGGGTCCGGCTCGGAGATCGACTCGATGCGCGCCTGCAGGAAGGGATGGCCCTCTTCGAAGGACTTGATGCGCGCGCGGCCCACGCCCTGCACGAGCACGCGGATGCGGCCGTCGGGCAGCTTCAGCATGCGCATGATCAGGGCGACGGTGCCCACGGTGAACATGTCGTCGGGGCCCGGGTCCTCGTCGTCCTGCCGCTTCTGGGCCGTCAGCAGGATCATGCGGTTGTCGGCCAGAGCGGCGTCCACGGCCTTGATCGACCGCTCGCGGCTGACGTACAGCGGCACGATCATGAACGGGAAGATGACGATGTCCCGCAGGGGAAGGACGGGCAGGACCTCCGGGACCTTGGGGGTCTCCTCTTTCGTGGTGACGGTCGGCGCCGTCGTGGGCTCGTCGGTCATGGGCGTCCTCGCTGGCGTCCCTGGCTGGTCATTCCTCTCCCTCCCGCTGTACGACGATCACGGTGGCACGGCCACGGCGGTCCTTCAGCGGCGGCACGGTGACGGTGAGCAACCCGCCGGACAGGCGGGCCTCTGCGCTGCGCACGTCCACCGGCACGTCGAGGGCGACGAGGCGCGTGAAGCGGCCCTGCGGCCGCTCCATGCACAGGAAGCTGGCGCCGGCTCCCGCCGGACGCTTCTCGCGCCGCTCACCGGTGATGACGAGATGCCGGTCGCGGAAGGTGACGCGGAGGGAATCGGCGTTGAGCCCAGGGACCTCGGCCACGATCGTGAGCTTGCCCCGGGACTCGTAGACGTCGACGCTGGGCATCCATTCGCCGTCGGAGGCAGGATCGGCCCGGTCCACGTCGGTCAGCCGCTCGAGGAGCTGGTGGACTTCGCGCTGCAGCAGGGCGAGGTCGAGGCGCACGGTTCGCGCGGGTCGCCGGATGACGGTCATGGGATCTCGTCCCAAGTAGATCCCAGGCGAGGGAACCGCGCAAGACCGCGAATCGAGCGACCGCTTGGGGGGCGTCTTCCGCAGCGAAGGCTTTCCATCGCCGCCGAAGCGGCGGCTCAGCCGACGCGAGGCGCCTTCAAGAAGAGAAGGCCGAAGCGAGGACGCCCACTAATACCGCTTCAACACGATCAGGGTCCGGTCGTCGGTCGCCTTCGTGCCCGCTTCGAAGACCTCGAGCTCGCGCAGGATCTCGGTCTGGAGGCCGGCCGCGTCGAGGCCGCGGCCGCGCACCGCCACCTCTCCCAGGCGCTGATCGCCGAACTCGTCGCCCTTCGCGCTCCAGGTCTCGGTCACGCCGTCGGAGAAGATGAGGAGCGTGTCGCCCGAGCGCAGCTCCGCGATCCCTTCGCCGTAGGGCATGGAATCGAAGAGGCCCAGCACCATTCCGCCCTCGTTGAGGGTCTCGATCGTCCCGTCACCGCGGATGAGCAGCGGTGGGTTGTGGCCGGCGTTGACGTAGTCGACGCGTCCGCTGCCCGGCTCGAGGCGGGCCAGGAAGAAGGTGATGTACTTGCCGGCGGTGACGTTCTGGCAGACGGTGCTGTTGATGCGGCCCACCGCCTCCGCCACGGACTCGTCGGCCCAGTGGCCGCGCACGGCCGCGCGCAGGACGGTCATGAGCAGGGCCGCCCCCGTGCCCTTTCCGGAGACGTCGCCCAGCGCCATGAGCAGCCGGCCCTGGCTGAGGGAGAAGTCGTAGTAGTCGCCGCCGACCGTGCGGCAGGGCCGGTTCGAGCCGACCACGCCATAGCCGCTCACCACGGGCGCCCCGTCCGGGAGCAGGCCGCGCTGGATCTCCGCCGCCACCCGCATATCGTCCTCGAGCCGGCGCTTCTCCATGCTCTCTTCGAGCAGGCGTACGTTCTCGATCTTGGCCGCGGCCACGTTGGCGAGGGCGGTGACGATGCGCGCGTCCTCTTCGCTGAAGGGCCGGTTCATGGCCAGCGAGTCGAGGTAGACGAGGCCGATCACCGCGTCCTGGTCCGCGGAGGCGGAGGTGAACCACAGGGGCGCGCACAGCGCGGAGCGGATGCCGGTGGAGAGGATCGAGTCCTGGGTGCTGAACGCGGTGTCCTCCATCAGGTTCGGGAGCAGCATGGTCTCGCGGCGCTCGAGGACGCGGCGGGCGATGGAGCGGCTGACCTTGGCCAGCAGGGGCTGGCCGCCGCGGCTGCGCGAGGCCTTCACCGTCGGCTCCGGGGGCGTGCCCTCCAGCAGCAGGATGGCGCCGCGCTCGCAGGGAACGGCGGCGAAGAGCAGGTTGAGCACGTCCTCGAACAGGTCGGGCAGCGGGCGGTGGGCGAGCAGCGACCGCGCGGCCTGGCTGAGCACCTCCAGCACCCGGTTCTGCCTCTGCAGCTCCTCGGGATCGATGGAGGGCTTGGTCTTGATGTCGCTCAGCTCCCGGGCGGAGAAGATGCGGGTCCCTTCGGGCGGCTGCGAGTCCTCGTCCACCTCCTCGATCGAGAAGGTCAGGACGTGCTCGCCCAGCGTGATCACGTCGCCGTGGCGCAGCCGGCGGTCGCCGTGCACGGGCTCGCCGTTGAGCAGCGTCCCGTTCTTGCTGCCGAGGTCGTGGAGGAAGAAGCTTGCGTCCTTCTTCAGGATCTCCGCGTGATGGCGCGAGAGCCACTGGTCGGGCAGGAAGATGTCGCTGTCCCGCGAGCGGCCGATCGTCACCCGCTCGTCGGCGAGGGGAAACCGCTCGCGAGACCCGTCCCCGGTATCGATCGAGATCTCCGCCATGGGGCCTGAGGCGCCGATTCTATACCCGCTTCGCGCAGCGCTCCGCGCGGACGAAGGACGGGAAGGACGAGTCAGTTGGCGGTGGTCGGAACGGTTGGCCGCCGGCGCTTGACCGCGAAATAACCCTTGCGCACGCGGACTTCGGCGTCCTTGCGCTCGCGGAGCCGGATCTCGATCTCGCGCCACGTCCCGTCCGGCGGACGTTTCGGCGTGTAGGCCAGCAGGTAGTGGTTGTGCAGCTCGTCCGAGATGCCGTTGAAGATCTTGATCAGCTCGCCGATCTTGTCGGGAAAGAAGAAGGCCCCCCCCGTCTCCTGCGAGATCTTGCGCAGGAACCCGCGCGGGCTGCGCGCGAGCAGGCCCGACTCCCCGCGAAAGCCGATGCAGTACACGGTGGCTTCCACCGAGCGCGCGTAGTCGACGACCTCCTGCTCCTTCATGCTGCTGGTGGTGTCCGCGCCGTCCGTGAACACGACCACCGCCTTGCGTCCGGCCTGGCCCTTGACCCGCTCCAGCCCGTAATGGATGGCGTCGTACAGGCTGGTGCCGCCCCAGGCCTCGAGCGCCTCCACGAACTGCTCGAGCCGGCCGCTGTCCGCGGTGAACTCGGCGCTGCCCTTGATGCTCTCGTTGAAGGAGACGACGAGGGCGGAGTCGACGTCCTCGAGCTTGTTGACGAAGGCGAGGGCCGCTTCCTGGAGGAAATGCATGTTGTGGCGCATGCTCCCGCTGCAGTCGAGGACGAGCGCGATCGAGAGCGGGATGCGCTCGGCGTCCTTGACCCCCGCCTCCCGGAAGTAGGACACCTCCTGGGGCACGCCGTCCTCGAGCACCTCGATGTCCTTGGGGCCGAGGCCGCGCACGAAGCGGCCGGTCTTGTCGTAGACGACCGCGGTGACGGACACGACGTCCACGTCGACTTCGACCCGGAAGGGCGGCGGCGTGGCCGCGCGCGGCGAGGCGGAGGGCACGGGCGACGGCGTCGGGGCGGGTGACTGGGCGAGAAGCGTGCCCGCGCAGGCGACGGCGGCGAGCGTGGCGCCGGCGGAGCGGGCGCTGATCACGTGGTGCGGAGAGCGGGACTGGAGCGTCGCGCCATCCGGCGCAGGACGAGGATGGCCACCAGG
>DASTLK010000392.1:0-9168 GCA_035715025.1 Vicinamibacteria bacterium | reverse complement strand
CCTCGACGAGCGGCAGAAGCACGGAGGCGGCGAGGCCGCCTTCTACTGGACGGCGGGCCTGCTCGCGCTGCAGGTCGTCGCGATGGAGACGTTCTTCGACACGCTCTGGTAGGCCGGCCTCAGCGGGCCCGGGGATGATGGGCGTTGTATTCCGCGGGATCGACGATCGCTTCGATCACGACCGGGCGATCGAGACCCAGCCCCTCCCGCACCGCTGATTCGAGCGCTTCCGGCGTCTCCACCCGCCGCGACCAGGCGCCCATGGCCGCCGCCACCGCCGCGAAGTCCACCGGCCCGTAGCGCACGCCGTAGGTCGGATAGCCTCGATGCTGCTGGGCCACGTCGATCAGGCTGAGCGCGCTGTCGTTGTAGACGACGGTGACGAAGTGGATGCGCTCGCGGACGCACGTCTCCACCTCCGCGTGCGTCATGCCGAACCCGCCGTCCCCGATCGTGCAGAGCACGGGGCGCTCCGGGAACTCGAGGCGGGCGGCCATGGCGGCGGGGAAGCTGTAGCTCATGGCCGACAATCCGTTCGACTCGAAGAACGTGAGCGGCTCGTACGCGGTCCAGGCCTGCGAGGTGATGGACTTGATGGAGCCGACGTCGGTGGCCAGGATGGTGTCGCGGGGGAAGAGGGCGCGCAGGGTGCGAGTCAGCTCGTAGCCGGAAAGACCCTTCGGTCTCGTCACCGGGCGCAGGACCCCTTCGAGGTCCTCGCGGAAGCGCGCGAGCGTCCCGGGCTCCCACGCGTGCGGGGCGCGGGGGCGGCGGCCGAGCTCGGCCAGGGTCGTGGGGACGTCGCCGACCGCTTCCGCGCGGGGACGGAAGGCGCCGGCCGCGATCGACACCGGACCGACCGAGACCAGCGGCATCGTCTGGTGCCACAGCTTGTCCGACTCGACGGGCTCGAACCCGACGCCCACGAGCAGGTCGGCGCGCGCGAAGAGGTCCAGGACCACCCGGTCGCCGGCCACGCCCGCGCAGACGCCGCCGAAGAGCGGATGGTCCTCCGGCAGCATGCCCTTGGCCTTCGGCGTCACGAACGTGGGCGCGTCCATGCGCTCGACGAACGCGCGCACGGCCGCGACGTCCGCGTGTGGATCGAGGTCCAGGCCGAGGATCACGAGGGGACGGCGGGCGGTGGCGAGGGCGGCCGCCACGTGCTCGACCGCATCGGCAGGGGCCGGCCCGACGGGGGGCGGCTCGAGGCCGATGCGCGGCGCCCCCGATGACGGCCGGTCTTCGCCGCGCGCGACGTCGCTGGGCAGCGCGATGTGGACGGGGCCCATCCGCGGCGCCCGCGTGGCGCGCAGGGCCTCGCGGACCCTTGCTTCCGTATCCGCTCCGTCGAGCGTGATCGCCTGCTTCGTGAAGGGCCGGTAGACCGCGTTGAGGTCGAGCTGCTGGTGCGTCGCGTAGGGTTCGCTCGCCCGCGCGAGGGAAGCCGTGATGGCGACGACGGGGGAGCGATCGAGGTAGGCGTTGGCCACGCCCAGCGTCATGTTGACCGCGCCCGGGCCGAGAGTGGCCACGCAGACGCCGGGGCGGCGTTGGATCTGCCCGGTCACGTCGGCCATGAAGGCGGCCGTCGCCTCGTGGCGGGTGAGGATGAAGCGGATGCCGGCGCGGCGCGCGGCCTCCAGGAAATCCAGCATCTCGCCGCCGGGCAGGCCGAACATGCGCGACACGCCCGCGTCCTTGAGCGTGCGCGCGAGGACTTCCGCGCAGGTGGGCACGGAGAGGGAGTCTACTTCAGCTCACTCGTGCCTCAGGGCGACCATGGGATCGATCCGCGTCGCGCGCCGCGCGGGAATCCAGCAGGCGACGGCGGCCACGGCGAGGAGTAGTGCGGGCACGCCCAGGAGCAGGGGCGCGTCGAGCGTACCTCGCGGCGCGGCGTGGAGCGCCACCACGAACACCACGACCCATCCCGCCCCGAGGCCGATGCCGATGACGCGCAGGCTCTCGCCCACGATCTGGGCCACCACGCGCCCGGCGCCGGCCCCCAGGGCCAGCCGCACGCCGATCTCCGTCGTGCGGTGGGCGGTGGCGTGGGCCACCACGGCATAGATGCCGATGGCGGCCAGAACCAGGAGGAGGGGGCCGAGGACGACGAACATGCGCGCGGGAATCCGGCGGAGGACGAGGTTCTTCTCGACGTGCTCGCTGAGGGTCCGCACGTTGAACACGGGAGCCGTGGGGTCGATCTCGCGCACGACGCGGCGCACGGCGGGCAGCACGGCCAGCTCGGTGCCGACGCGCGTGCGCAAGTGGATCTCGCCGGCCACGGAGGGACGGTCCCGGTAGGAGAGGTACAGCATCGGCATCGGCGGCTCGCCGAACGCGTCGTAGAGCGAGTTGCGGACGACGCCGGTGATCACGTAGGTGCCACCGCGGGTCTCCAGGCGCCGCCCGAGGGGCTGGACGTCCGGCAGGTAACGCCGCACGAATTCCTCGTTGACGACGGCTTGCGGCGGCCGGCTGGTGTCGGCCAGGTCGGCGAAGTCTGCGCCGTCGAGGATGGGGATGCCCATGGTCCGGAAATAGCCCGGCGTGACCGTGTTGGTGAGCGCCTGGTCCGATCCCCCGTCCGTCCGGGCCCGGCCCTCGAGCGCGAAGGCCCGGAGGGGCAGGCCATGGATGTCGAGGGGGACGGAGCGCGCGATGGCGGCCGCCTCCACGCCGGGCACGGCACGCAGGCCGTCGAGCAGCCGCGTGGCAAAGGCGCTCGTACCCGCGTTGTCGAGGCCGCGCCCGGAGAGGTCGTAGGCGGCCAGGAGCACGCCCTCGCGCCGGAAGCCGGGATCCGTGTCGCGCGTGTCGTGGACGCTCCGGAAGAAGACCGCGGCCACCACGAGCACGATGAGCGCGAGCGCGACTTCGGTCCCCATGAGGGCGTTGCGCATCCGGCTCCGGCCGGCTCCTCGCGCGCCGGCGCGCAGCGCATGCTGGGGGTCCACCCGTGCGAGCTGGAGGGCCGGAGCCAGCCCGAAGGCCACTCCGCACGCGATCCCGAGCACGATTGCGAAGGCGAGACCGAGCGCGTCGACCCGCGTCTGGAACCGGATGGGCCAGGACGTGGAGAACGGCACGGCGCGCAGCGCGTCGGTACCCCACACCGCGAGGGCGGCGCCTACGGCCGCACCCAGCACCGCGAGCAGGACGTTCTCCGTGAGCAGCAGTCCCAGGATGCGTCCGGGACCGGCTCCCAGGGCCAGCCGCACTCCGATCTCGCGCTGGCGCGTGCTCGCCCTCGCCAGCACGAGGTTGGCCGTATTCCCGCAGACGGCGAGCAGGAGCAGGAGCATCACCGCCTGCAGGATCCACAGGGCGCGCGCCAACATGCGCTGGGGTCCGCGCAGGGCCTGCCAGAAGGGAAGGACCTCGGCCTGCACCCCCGCGTTCGTTTCCGGATGGAGACGGGCCAGCTCGGCCATGGCCGCGTCCAGCTCCGCCTGCGCGCGTGCGCGCGTGGCCTGCGCGGGCAGGGATCCCAGGACCGCGTAGCCGCGCTGGCTGCGGTCCTCCAGCTCGCGCGACCCGCCGAGGAGGACCGGGGCCAGGGTCGCCGGGACCCACAGCTCGAAGTCGAGGCCGAGCACGGTGCCCTGGAATCCGGGAGGCGCGACCCCGACGATGCTGAGGCTCTGATCGTTGAGACGAAGGGTCTGGCCGAGGGCGCCGGGTGCGCCACCGAAGCGGGCCTGCCAGAACCCGTGGGAGATCACGACCACGGAGGCCTCGCCCGCGCGCGCGTCGCTCCCGCCGGGGAAGCGCCCGAGCGCGGGCCTCAGAGAGAGGCCGGAGAAGTAGTTGTCGGAGACGAGCTCCGCGGAGACGCGCTCCGTGCGGCCGGCCTCGCCCAGGCTGAGCGGCACCATGCGCGACGCGATGAGGTCATCGAAGGAGCGCAGCCTCTCGCGCAGGTCGCGGTACTCGAGCCAGGAGAGGCCGGGATGCGTCCCCGCCTCCGCCCGCGTCTCCACGAAATGGAAACGCGAGGCGTCGGGCACGCCGGGCAGCGGCCGGAGCACGACGGCCTGGATCCAGGAGAACACCGCCGTGTTCACCCCGATCCCGACGCCGAGGGAGAGGATCACCACGGCCGAGAGGCCGGGCATCCGGAAGATCATCCGCCAGGCGTGGCGGAGATCGCGGAGCGCGGACTCGACGCGATGGCCCGTGCGACCCATCCGGATCTCGTCCTTGACGCTCTGGACTCCGCCCAGCTCGGCCAGGGCCGCGCGCGTCGCCTCGGCGGCGTCGATGCCGGCGCCGCGCTTCCGCGCCGCCGATTCGTCGAGGTACGCGCGCAGCTCCTCGTCGACCTCGCGGTCGAGGCGGGATCGGGAGAGGAGCGACTCCCAGAGTGTCGCGATCCTGCGCAGCGGCGACATCCCTGCCTCGTTATTCCGACTCGAGCACCTGGCCGACCGCGCCCACGATCCGCGCCCAATGTCGTTTCTCGGACTCGAGCTGCCGCCGTCCGTCCGGGGTCAGCGCGTAGCACTTCGTACGCCGGCCTTCCGACGACGGCTGCCAGCTCCCCTTGATGAAGCCCTCCTGGGCCAGGCGGTGCAGGGCCGGGAACAGCGACCCAGGCCGCACGTCGAACGTGCCGCCCGTGATCTGCGCGATGCGGTCGGCGATGGCCATGCCGTGGCGGGGCTCGAGGGCGAGCGTGCGCAGGATGAGGAGGTCCAGGGTCCCCTTCAGCAGCTCGGTGCGGCGAGGCGGCATGGTGTCTCCTCTGCTATCGATGTTCGATATCGGGTCCGAAGATAGCCGAGGTGGGGGCGAGCGGTCAAGCTCACGCCGCTTCAAGCAGTACTTGAGGTGCCGAGTGTCCTCGACCGTCCCCGGTCCTGTCCGAGGCCGGTGACAAGACGCGCGCGCCGAGGCGCGTGGGCCGACCGCATCATCCACATTGGCGCGGGCATCGGGCCGGGCCCTGCCGTCGGACGCCCGGCGCGGATCTTGCTCCGCCCATGACGGCCGTCTCGAACGGGAGGACATCCTTGGACCTGACTCCGCTCCGCCGCGCCGCGACCGTCATCCTGATGGCGCCCCTTCTGGCGACGGCAAGCCCCCAGTCGCCCCCTTCCCCCGCCCCACCCGCGCGCGACGTGCCGACGTTCGGCACGGCGACGGAGCTGGTCTACGTCCGTTTCCACGTGGAGAAGAAGGGCGGTTACGTCGACGCCTTGAAACCGGACCAGATCCGCGTGCTCGAAGACGGCCAGCCCCAGAGGATCGCGCTGCTGGAGACGCCGTCGACGCGCGAGCGCACCGTGCCCCCGGAGGTCACGCTCGCCCTGGACGTCAGCAGCAGCGTGATGGACGACCGCCTCCTCGACGAGTCGCTGCTCAAGGAAGTGCTCTTCGCCACCCTCGGCGAGCAGGCCCGCATCGGCCTCTGCGCCTTCGGAGGCGAGCTGCGCTGCCTGACCCCGCCCACGCGCGACGCGGACGCCCTGATGGGCGGCTTCCAGCAGGCGATCGAGTTCAGCCACGAGCAGCGCCGGGCGGGCACGCGCCTCTACGCCTCCCTGGCCGACCTGGCCAAGCCGGCCAAGGCGGGCGAGGCGGGCGAGGCGGGCGAGAAGGCGCAGAACGCGCAGCGCGCGATCATCGTGTTCTCCGACGGGCTCGACAACAAGGACGGCAAGATGGGCCAGGCCCTGGATGCCGCCCTCGCTGCCGACGTGAGGGTGTACACGATCGCGCTGAGCCAGTCCTTCCAGGCCACCGCGCGCGGCGTGCGGCCGGGCAGCCTGCCGCCCAACCGCACGATGTACGACTACAAGAAGCTCGACTTCGGCCGCCTGGCCGAGCTGACGGGCGGGCGTCCGTACGAGCCGGCCACCCTCGACCAGAAGGACCTGGCCAAGGTGCTGCACAGCATCGCCACCGAGATCTCGATGGAGAACGTGGTCGGCTACCAGCCGGAAGGCGCGGCCGGCGGACGCAAGCGGAAGATCAAGGTCGAGCTGACGGACAAGTCGATCGGCAAGATCAGCGACGGCGAGCGCACGCTGGTCCGCTGAGCGGGCCCTCCCTTCGTATCCTGCCTCGCGCGCCGCACGTATACTGCGCCTCCGAACCAAGGAGGATGCCGATGCGCGCGCTCACCGTCCTCGGTCCGCTCGCCCTCGTCGTCGCCGCCACGGGTGCGGCGGCCGCCGAGCCGCCCCCGCCCGCCCCTCCCTACGTGCCGTTCGACCTGGGCACGCACCATCGATCGGTCTCGACGACAAGCGCCGACGCGCAGAGGGCCTTCGATCAGGGCCTGATGTGGTCGTTCTCCTTCAACCATGGCGACGCCGAACGCGCGTTCCGCGAGGCCGCGCGGCTCGACGACGCGCTGGCCATGGCGTGGTGGGGGATCGCGCTCGTCAACGGACCCCACATCAACAACGCCACGGTGGACGAGGCCCACGCGAAGGTGGCGTGGGAGGCCCTGGCCGAAGCGAAGAGGCGGCGCGAGGGCGCCAGTGACGTCGAGAGGGCGCTCATCGACGCGCTCGTCGCGCGCTACGCCTGGCCGCAGCCGGCGGACCGCCACCCGCTGGACGAGGCCTACGCCGCGGCCATGGCCGACGTCTTCAAGCGCTTCCCGCAGGACGCGGACGTGGCGGCCCTCTACGCGGAAGCGCTCATGGACGTGCGGCCGTGGAACCAATGGACGCGCGAGGGCCAGCCCCAGCCCGGCACGCTGGAGGTGCTGCAGGCGCTGGAGACCGCGCGCGCCCTCGATCCCGACCATCCCGGCGCTCTCCACCTCACGATCCACGCCCTGGAGGCCTCGCCGCAGCCCGAGCGCGCCCGCGAGGCCGCGGACCGGCTCCGCAAGCTCGTGCCCGACGCGGGCCACCTCGTGCACATGCCCGCGCACATCGACGTGCGCCTGGGCCGGTGGCAGGACGCCGCCGTGGCCAACGAGAAGGCCATGGCCGCGGACGAGCGGTACAACGCGCGCAAGCTCGATCCGGGCTTCTGGGGCCTCTACATGGCGCACAACCAGCACTTCCTCGGCTACACGGCCATGATGGAGGGGCGGCGCGAAGCCGCCCTCGGGAACATGCGGGGCGTGGTCACCATGTTCCCCCCGGACTTCGTGAAGGAGAACGCGGTGTTCATGGACGCGTTCATGACCGCTCACCTGGAGGCGCTCAAGCGCTTCGGCGAATGGCAGGCCGTCCTCGACGAGAAGCCCGTGGTCGAGGGATTGCCGGTCTCCACGGCCCACCGCCACATGGTGCGGGCGGTCGCCTTGTCCGCCCTCGGCCGCGTGCGCGAGGCCGAGAAGGAGGCGGCGGCCTTGCGTACGGCCGTGGCCGCGATCTCCAAGGACGCGGCCTGGGGATCCAACACCGCCGCCGGCGCCATGGCCGTGGGCCTTCCTTACGTCGAGGGTGAGATCGCCTATCACAAGGGAAACAAGACCGCCGCCATCGCCAAGCTGCGCGAAGCGGTCGCGCTCGAGGACGCCCTCAAGTACGACGAGCCGCCGGCCTGGACGGTGCCCACGCGCCATTCCCTGGGCGCCGTCCTCATCGCCGCCCGCCGCTACGCGGAGGCGGAGGCGGTGTACCGCGACGACCTCAAGCGCTACCCCGAGAACGGGTGGTCGCTGCGCGGGTTGGCCCAGGCCCTCGAGGCCCAGGGCAAGCGGGAGGAGGCGGCGGAGGTGAAGGCGCGACTGGCCAAGGCGTGGGCGCGCGCCGACGTCGTGGTGGACTCCTCGTGCCTATGCATTCGGCCCGGACGTGGCCGCCGCCGGCCTTGACCGTCTCCGGGCCGCGATGACCCGGACGAGCAGAAGTGCGCCCAGGATCGCGGCATACACGAGCGGCTCGCGCAGGTCCTTCTTCACGCGCCAGACGAAGTGGATGACGGCGCACAGGGCCGCGGGATAGACGAGCAGGTGGAGCTGCTTCCATTTGACGTAACCCATCCGGCGCACGGAGGCGCCGGTGGACGTCAGGGCCAGCGGGATCATCATCACGAAGGCGGCGAAGCCCACGAAGATGAACCTCCGTTTGACGACGTCCGCCAGCACCGCCCGAAAGTCCAGGCCTTGATCGAGCCCCGCGTACACGGTCAGGTGAAGCGCGGCATACGTGAAGGCGAGCAGGCCGATCAGCCGGCGCGCGCGCATCGGCCACGTCCAGCCCAGGAGCGTCTTGAGCGGCGTGCAGGCGAGCGACGCGATCAGCAGGACGAGGGCGATGAGCCCGAGCTCGTTGAGGGCCTCCGCGATGGGGTTCGCCCCGAGCGCTCCCGATCGCGCGCGCATCAGGATCGTGACCGCGGGCGCCATCGCGCCCATGAATATCCCGGGGTTGAGCCAGGGGAGCGGCCGCCGCCGCCTCGCCTCCATGCGCGTTGCTAGAAGAACCGGCGGAGGTCCATGCCGGCGTAGAGGCCCGCCACCTGATCCGCGTAGCCGTTGAAGGGGAGGGTGGGACGGCGCTCGAACTCGCCGATCCGCCGCTCGCTGGCCTGGCTCCAGCGCGGATGATCGACGGCCGGGTTCACATTGGCGAAGAACCCGTACTCCCGGGGCGCGGCCGCGCTCCACGTGGTCGGGGGCTGATCGGCGGTGAGGCGGATGTGCACGATGGACTTGATGCCCTTGAAGCCGTACTTCCAGGGCACGACGAGCCGGAGGGGGGCGCCATTCTGGTTGGGCAGGACTCGGCCGTAGAGACCCAGCGCGATGAGCGTGAGCGGATGCATGGCCTCGTCGAGGCGCAACCCCTCGACGTAGGGCCAATCCAGGACGCGTCCTTTCTGCTCCGGCATCTGCTGCGGGTCCAGCAGCGTCGTCAGCGCCACGTAGCGCGCGCGCGCGGTCGGCTCGACGCGCTTCAAGAGGTCGGCGAGCGGGAAGCCGACCCACGGGATGACCATCGACCAGGCCTCGACGCAGCGCATCCGATAGACGCGCTCCTCGAGCGGGAACCAGCGCCGGAGCTGGTCGACATCGACGACCTGGGGCTGGCCGACCTCTCCGTCGATGGTGACCGTCCCCAGACGGAGGGTCTGGCCGTCGTGCAGGACGCCTTCGCCGACCTGCACGTCGTCGAGGAAGGTGCCGTTCGCGCTGCCCCCGTCCGTGATCACCCACTGCGGCCCGCGGCGCTCGATGGTGGCGTGCCT
>DASTLK010000391.1:0-5615 GCA_035715025.1 Vicinamibacteria bacterium | reverse complement strand
TCGCTGAGGTACGAATGATGCTAGGGCAGCGTTTTCCGCAGCGGAGCGTTTCCCTCGCCGGCGAGGCGGGATTCACTCCCGCCGAGACCGATAGATTGATGATGAACGCGGAGCGAGGACGCTAACGATGATTTCCATGCGTGGCATTCGCAAGGTCTACACGATGGGGCGGATGGACGTGGAGGCGCTGCGCGGCGTCGACCTCGACATCGGCGCCAACGAGTACGTCGCCGTGGTCGGCCCCTCCGGCTCCGGGAAGTCGACGCTGATGAACATCCTCGGCTGCCTCGACACCCCGACCTCGGGCGAGTACCTGCTTTCCGGAGAAGCGGTGGGCAACCTCGACCGCAATCGCCTGGCCGAGATCCGCAACAAGCGCATCGGGTTCGTCTTCCAGAACTTCAACCTCCTCCCCTACGCGTCCGCGCGCGAGAACGTCGAGTTGCCGCTGCTGTTCGGCGGCGTGGGCACGCGCGACCGCAAGGAGCGCGCGGAGGCCATGCTGCGGCGGGTGGGCCTGGAAGACCGCATGGACCACAAGCCGACGGAGCTGAGCGGCGGCCAGATGCAGCGCGTGGCCATCGCGCGGGCCCTGGTGAACGATCCCGCCATCGTCCTGGCCGACGAGCCCACGGGAAACCTCGACTCCGCGTCGGGCCAGGCCATCGTGAGCCTGTTCCGCGAGCTGCACGCCGCCGGTCAGACCATCGTCCTCATCACCCACGACTCGAACGTGGCCAAGCTGGCCGCGCGGGTGGTGCGCATCCAGGACGGGCTTGTGGTCGAGGACCGCTCCGTCGCGGCCTGATTCCCCCCGCGCGTCCTCGGCTCAGGGAGTGGTGTGGCCGCGCCACACCCGCTCGTACACGGCCCAGTCCTCCGGGTCCGTCGTCCATTCCGCGTACAGGGCCACTCCCTCGAACGTCCCTCCGGCGCGGCCGCGCAGGCCGGACACCACGCCGATCAGCGCGTTCTCCGGCGTCTCCACGCCCTTGCGGTGCATGAGCCCGCTGTCCTTGTAGGTGGGTATCCCGACGAGGACGCGCGCGCGGCTGGACCGGGCCAGGTCCGCGGTCACCATGGCCGCCGCGTAGGCCACGTAGCGGCGGTAGAGGCCCGGGGTCGGGATCGCGGTGTCGTAGGTCATGAGCACCACCTGGTCGGCGGTCTCCGCGATGCGCGCGTAGTAGTCGGCGGTCCAGAAGAAGTTGGGGGCGAAGGCGGGCGCCATCGGCCCCGGCCGCGTCGCGGAGAGGGAGAGGATCCCCGTGCCCACGGCCGCGCGCAGGGCGCGCAGGAGGGCGAGGTAGTCGTCGTCGCCGTTGGCCACGGGCTCGACGTTGACGTGGATGCCGTCGAAGCCCTCGTCCATGAGGCCGCGGCACTCCGCCACCATGCGCTGGCGCTGGCCGAAGTCCGCGAGGTCGATCGTCCCCGGCTTGCTCCGCTTGTAGCCCACGCGCAGGCCGCCGACCCAGGGCAGTACCTTCATGTTGGGGGCCACTTGCCGCGCGGTGGCCAGGAAGGCCCGCATCTGCTCGCGATTGTGCAGGGGCAGCCGGCCCGCGCTGTCGAAGGGGATGAGGTGGGGGTACGCATAGACCACCCCGTGATGGTCGAGGAAACGGAAGAGCTGCTCCATCTCTTCGACCGAATGCGGCTTCTCGAGCCACCGGTGCTCGAGCCAGACCGCGTTGCGGTTCTGGTTGAAGGGATGGGGCGCCAGATCGCCGTAGGGCGCGAACGCGGCGTACAGGCAGGCTGCGGCCACCACGATCACGAGCAGGACGAGCGCGCGGAAGAAGGCCCGGAAGAGCCTCACGCTTTCGTGCGCACCAGGAGCACCGCGGCCGCGGCGTGCTCGCGGCCGTGGGTCAGGCTGACGAGGGCGGCGCCGGCGCCCGCCTTCTCGAGCGCGCCCTGCGCGCGCGGGGACAGGCGCAACCGCGGCGCGCCACCGGGGAACCGGACCACCTCCACGTCGACCTCGGCCACTCCGCCACCGAGAAGGCGAACGGCGGCGCGCTTGGCGGCCAGGCGCGCGGCCAGCCGCCGCTCGGGATCGGACTTGTCCCGGGCATAGGCCAGCTCCCTTTCGGTGAAGGGACCGCGCCCGCCGCCGGCCAGGAGCGGCGCCACCTCGGCGATGGGAAGGACTTCGACGGCTTCCGCGATGACGTCGTCATCCTGGTCCACGTGTCGAGTCTAGCGTGGACGCCGCGTCGGCGTCGTTCGGCGCCGTCAGCGGTGCGTGTGGCGGTAGATGACCGAGGTGACCACGCGGTGCGACTTCACGCTGACGGCCCGTCCGTCGAGATCGGCATAGCTGCCGTGTTCGTAATTGTAGGCGGCGTCGAGGAGGAGCGGTCCAATAATGATGCCCGCGCCCGCGGTCAGGGCATCGAACCGTGGCGCGCCATTCACGGCCAGGGGCTGTCCTCCGGCGATGCTGACGTATCGAGAGATGGAGGGAAAGTACTGCTCGTCGTTGAAGTAGCCCACCCGGATGGGCAGCCTCAAGCGGCCACGGATCACGACGTATTCGAGTCCGCCACGGATCTGCTCGGTGTCCTTGGGAGTCACCCCGGTGACGAGGGTTGGATAGGGGACACGACCAAAGATGTTGGGCGCACCTGTCTTGCCCAGATCGAAGAAGTCCCGGATGGATCCCTCCGACCAACGGGTGCGCGTGTAGTCGACGGACACCGTGAGCGCGCTGCGTGGGCGGAAGGAGGCACCGATCCCGACGGAGGGAGGAAAATTCAGGCGGGGGTTAAGACCAAGGTCGTCGCTGGTCACGCTCCGCTCTCGGATGACGACCCCTCCTGCGTCGGCGAACGGATCTCGTCGCAGCCGGCTCTGGCGGACCTCCGCCTGGAAGCCGGTCTTGTAGACGGCGCCGACATTCAGCCTCTCCGTTGGGGTCCAGATGACGCCGGCGTTGACGTTCCAGGCCCGAATGTCGTAGCGGAACTCCTGGTGGCTGATGCCCAGGTCCACCGGCTTGTCGTAGATCTGTTCGTAGCCGTTGAACCAACGATTGATGGTCAGGCCCGCGCGGACCGTGCGTGTGAGCTGCCATCCACTGCCGAGAGCGAGCACGTCGAAGCCGCCTTGTGTCGCAATCGTAGACCGCCGAACGAAAGGCAGGTCCGCCGGCTCGTTCAGCGTCTCCGGCGCGGGGAAGAAGTGGTCGTCGATCGTGCGATCGCTGGTGAACGAGATCACCCGTTGGAAGCTCAACTGGGCGGAGCCGGAAAGCGATGCGATGGAAACAGGATACGTGGCGGCAAGGAAATCCGGCGCGCTGCCGTGACGGCGATCGTCCGAGAAGTCGCTCGTGGAGGGATTCGTCGTCCGACTGTGGAGGTTCCCTCCCGAATACACGAAGGAAACCTCCGGAAGACGGAGGTAGCTGAGCCCGGCCGGATTCCAGGAGGCCGCCGTCGCATCGTCGGCCCGGGCCAGGAATGCGCCGCCCATTCCCAGCGCCCGCGCCCCCGAACCCTGGACCACATTGGCGTTCGCTTGCAGCGTGAGCTGATCCTGCGGCAGTGGCGTAGGAACCGGCGTCTGTCCAGTGACACTGGACGCCGCGCACAGCAGAGCGGCGCTGACCAGTACCGGCCGGACTCTCACGGGCAGAGGCAAGAGCGTTCCCCGAGCGTTCAATCGACCGGCGTCACCGGCGCCGGCAGCATATCATTCCCGACGGATGCGATCGCTCTCGGGTCTCGGCGCGCGGGCCGGACTCGCGGCGGCTTCGACCCTTCTGACTCTGTCGGTTACCGAAGGTGTGCTCCGGCTCGGCGGGTATGCCCCCGCGAGCTTCCCGCACACGAACCGGATCGCCAACCGCGGGCGTTCGGTCCTCCTGGACTGCTACCCCAGCAATCCGCGCGGCTACTTCGACATCGACCTGCGCGACCCCGCGACGGTGGAGAAGTACCGAGCCCTCGGCCTCGCCCGTCTCGACGACGCCGCGCGGCAGACGCCCTTCGCGGTCGAGCGCCGGTACAGCTCCCAGCAGTTCCGATCGCCCGAGATCGGGCCGCATCGGCCGGGCGTGGTGCGGGTGGTTGTCATCGGCGACTCGTTCTCGGAAGGCATGGGAGTGAAGGAAGAGGACACCTACGGGCGCGTCCTCCATCGCCTGCTCAACACGGGCGCGGAGTCGGGGCATTGGGAAGTCTTCAACTGCGCCCGCCGCGGCTACGACTTCCCCGCGCTCTACGACCTGTTCGAGACCGTCCTCGGCCTCCAGCCCGACGTCGTGATCTACGGAATGGTCCTCAACGATGCGGTCCGCTCCCCGGCCTTCCAGGCGCGCCAGTCCTACCTGAACGACTGGATCCTCGACCGCGGCCGCATGTTCCGCGAGGACGACGAGAGCCGGTTGCGGCCGTGGGACCTGCGCCTGTTCGCGTTCGTGCGCGATCGCGTCGAGTCGTATCGGGTGGGACGGGACACCACCCGCTGGTACCGGGACATGTACGGGGAGCCCAACCGCGAAGGCTGGGAGCGCACGCAGGCGTACCTGCGCGAGATGAACGACCAGACGCAGGCGCGCGGGGGCCGGTTCCTCATCGCATCGTGGCCCCTGCTCGTCGGCCTCCGCGGCCGTTATCCGTTCGCGGACGTCTCCGAGACGATCGCCCGCTTCTGCCTGTCCGCGGGGATTCCGCGGCACGACCTCTTGTCCGCGCTCGACGGGCGGCCGGACGAGTCGCTGTGGGTCCACCCCGTCGACCACCATCCGAACGAGACCGCGCACCGTCTGGCCGGAGAGAGCCTGGTCGAGCCCGTGCGCCGGCTCCGGACGGATGTTCGGGTCACGGAGGAGGACGGTCCGCGGAGCGGGCTCAGCGGCGGCGCGCGCGCAGGGCAGGCCGCGAGAGCACCTGCGGCACCGGGCGCGCCATCGGCGCGTCCAGGTCCATCACCTCGCCCGTGAAGGCGGCGCCCGCCCGGGCGCCGTGGGCGATGGCCTGGAAGAACGCGGTGGAGATGACCTCCTCGCCTTCCGCGTTGGGATGGATGTGGTCCACGAACAGCCGGCTGGGGTCGCGATCGGCGAGCATCGCCTTCTCCACGTCGGCGAGCAGCGCGCCCTGCTCGCGGGCGAGGTCGCGCACCTGTACGTTGACCGCTTCCACCCAGTCTTCCCGTTGCTGGGGCGCGCGGAAGTCGTAGCCCACGTTGACGGCCGGTATCGTGGCCAGCACGGGCAGGCTCGACGAGCCCTTCGCGGACAGGATGATGTCGCGCAGGCTCTCGATCGTGAAGCAGGTGGTGGCGAGCTGGTCCGGGCGCTTGCACTCGCTCTGGCCCCAGTCGTTCGTGCCGTAGAGGATCAGCGTGTACGCGGGTCGATCCGCGCTCAGCGGGCCGTCGATGCGGAGCGCGCCCTGGTTGCTCTTCGTCGACCCGACGCCCTCGTTGATCACGGTGGCGCGCGCGAAGTGCTGCTGCAGCTTGCTGGCCAGGGGCCCGCGATAGGAGGGATCGCCGGGGTAGTTGTTCCCCTCCGTGATGCTGTCGCCGAAGGCCATGTAGGTGCCGGGCCGGTTGGAGCCGATGGGGAGGACGAGCGGGATCGCGACCTCGCCCGTCGT
>DASTLK010000390.1:0-20089 GCA_035715025.1 Vicinamibacteria bacterium | reverse complement strand
AACTGCGACATGAACAACAACGGGAACGGGTTCTTCGTGTTCTCCTCCGACACCATCGCCAGCCGCAACATCCTGGTCGAGGGCAACTCCATCCACGACAACGGGAACGTGGGCAGCATCTACGAGCACAACGTCTACGTGGAGGCCATCGGGATCACGTTCCAGTACAACCACCTCGGCCAGCTCCTGCCCGGCGCGGGCGGCAACAACCTCAAGGACCGCTCCGCCGGCCTCGTCGTCCGCTACAACTGGATCGAGCACTCCAACCGGCAGCTCGACCTCGTCCACGCGGAGGACAGCGCGCTCGTGCGCGCCGACCCGCGCTACCGGGCCACGCACGTCTACGGCAACGTGATCATCGAGCATCCCAACAGCGGGAACAACGACATCTGCTTCTACGGCGGCGACGGGGGCTCCGCCCAGAAGTTCCGCAAGGGGACCCTCTACTTCTACAACAACACGGTCGTCTCCGACCGCACGGACAACACGCGCCTGTTCCGCGCCGCCACCAACGACGAGAACATCGACGCGCGGAACAACATCGCCTACGTCACCGCCGCCGGGGCCAACCTCCAGGTGCTGGACAACTACGGCCGCCTCACCCTGACCCAGAACTGGTTCAAGACGGGCTGGACGCCGTTCGTGTCCAGCCGGCCCAAGGGCACCATCACCGACAACGGCACCGTGACCGGGGCGTCTCCCGGCTTCGTGAGCGAGGCCGGCCAGGACTACCACCTCGCCGCCGGATCGCCGGCCATCGACACCGGGACCGCCCTCAACCCGGCGGTGCTGCCCGACAACAACGTCGTTCGCGAGTACGTGAAGCACCTCTCCAGCGTGGCCCGCGCCGTGCACGGCGCCCTCGACATCGGGGCCTACGAGTTCTGACCGCCCGAGGGCCGGCCGGGGGCGGCGCCTCCGGCCGGCTCACTCCAGCACGAGCATCGCCTCCGCGGTGACGCCCGTGAGCACGTCCGTGGCCACGATGCGGTAGCGCCCCGCCGCATCGCTGAGCGCGGTGGGCACGCGCAGCGTCCCCGCGCCGTCGAACACGACGTCACGCGCATACTCCGGCACGAATCGCCCGCCCGGATCGAAGACATGGCCGCGGACGATCCGACGGCCGCTGGCCGCGCCACCCAGCGCGAACGCGACGACGTCTCCGCGCCGCGCCGCGGCGGGACCGGAGATCGTGAGCGCGGGGCGACCCTCGCCCAGGGACAAGACGAGGGCGTCGCCGGGCGTGAGCGTGGCCCGGGCCGCGTCCGTCCGGCCCAGATCCGCGCCCGTGCGAACGTTGGTGACGGTGGCCGCGCGGGGCAGGTGGACGACCACCTCCTGCCGCGCCACCCGGCCCCGGTTCGAGTCGTCGTACACGGTGACGCCGTCGCGGCCGTAGAGAGTCGCCACGTCGAGGTTTTCCTCCAGGATCGCGACGACCTCGCGCCCGGCGAAGCGATAGCGCGCGACGCGAGCCCGCCCCAGGGGCTGGCCGGCCGCATCGCGCACCTCGACCGCCGGACGCACGCCGGCGTGCTCGAGCACCGCGCGCAGGAGCGCGCGCGACGCGCCTCCGCCGTAGTCCTTGCCGCGCGCGGCCGCATAGCGGTCGAAGGGAACGTTCAAGTACACCGCCCACCCCCGGCCCACTCGGTGCGCGAAGACGGCGGGCGCTTCGCCGATGCGCACGAGGACGTCCGCGCCCGCGGGGCGCACGTCCGTTTCGAGCGCCTCCAGACCGGCGAGAGCGGGCCCGTCGAGCCCCCAGGCCGCGCCCGCGGGCGTCACCGAGACGAGGCCGGGGGTGCGCTCCCCCAGCTTGCGCTTCGAGGGCGGCGCGCCCGCGATCCCGAAGAGGCCGTCGAGCAGACCCGCCTCCTGCCACGCGCAGCGCTCGTCGAGCCATCCCGCCCCCCCGTCCGCGATCACCATCCCGCCGCCGCGCGCGAAGCCGTCGATGGCGCGCGCTTCCGCGGGCGAAAGGGCCAGGGAGAGGGGCAGGATGAACACCTTGAGCCGGGCCGGATCGAGACCGCCCTTCTCGACCTGCTCATACGAGACGAAGTCGTAGGAGAGACCGACGTCGGTGAGGCTCTTCGCCCACCCGTCCCGGTTGGCGGGGAACCCCGGGCCGGCGTCCTCGTCCACGTCCTTCGAGGCGTGGAGGCCCAGGATTCCCGCCGCGTGCACGGACGGCATCGAGTAATGGATGGCGATCCCGTCGCCGAGCCGCTCGGCCTCCATGAGCAGCCGGCCCACGCCTTCGAAGCGGAGGGCCTGGAACGCCGTCCCCATGTCCCGTCCCGACTTCGAGAACGTGAGGTCGGGATTCACGACGGAGTAGCTCCAGAAGAGATTGGGATACAGGACGCCGCTCAGGGCCGCCGTCCAGATCTCGTGCTGCACGCCCCCGCCGCTGCGGCCGTAGCCCGTCCAGAACCCGATGCGCGCACCGGGCTTCGCGAACGAGCGATGGAAGTCCCATTGGTTGCCGCCGCTGTAGGACAGGAAGTCGTCGACGATCCGGTCCAGCCGGTACCAGTCCGCGCCGTCCCACGGCGTCGTCACCTGCGTGCCGGAGAGAGCGATGCGGCCCTCGGGATCGCCCTTCACGACGGCCTCCCTCACCACGCGATACGCGTTCGCGAACTGCACTTCCATGTACGTGCGGTGGTCCGCCCAGGGCGGGAAGTTGCCGCTCGCGCGTGCCTCCTCCGTGGTCGAGGGAATCACGTCCTCCCAGCGCGCGAAGGCCTTGTGCCATTTCGCGTCGAGCGCGGCCAGCGAGCCGTACTCCGCCCGCAGCCAGTCGCGGAAGCGGGCCAGCGCGTGCGCTCCCCAGTCGAAGTCGACGGGGTCCGTGTAGGAGGTGAGCGATCCCTCGTCGCCCACGAAGTAGTAGTCCATGTCGTACACGGCCTTGTTGCGGGCGGCCGTGAAGGCGACCTCGCGCAGGACGTCAAGCACCGCCGGGTCGTCCAGGCTCGGGGTACGCACCAGGAAGCGCGGGTCCCGCGTACGGCGGTACAGCTCCTTCTTCGTCAGGTACTGGAGGGCGGAGGTGTCGCCGGTGCGCTCGTACTCCTTGATCGCCCGTTCGAGGCCTTCGGGCGTGGTGGGGCCGCGGTCGTACCAGTAGACGCCGAAGTACCCGCGCGGGACCTCGAGGCTGTCCGTCACGCCGCCGCCCCAGGTGAACCCGCTGTCCATGGCCTGCGCACGCAGCCGGCGCTGGCGGAGCGCGGCCAGGGAATGGCGCGGCGACTCGAAGGAGAGGAGGCCCCGGTACTCCTTCTGCCGGCGCTCCCGCTGCACGACGGGAACCGGCGCGTGGCGCAGGTGGTCGAGGATCCGCCCGCGGGCATCGACCAGCTCGGCCGCGAGCTCGACGTTCTTGCCCAGGAAGCCGTCGAGGCGCGGGAAGAAGTACGTCTCTCCGGGGGTGCCCTTCTCCTCGACGCGGAGGACGCGGCCGAGGTCGTCGGACAGGGTCAAGCGCAGGCGTAGACCGTCGAGGCGGCCGGCGGCGCGCGCGACCACGCTCATGAGGTCGCCCTGGCGATAGACGTCCGCGCTCGTCTTGATCGAAGCGACCGTGGCCGGCTTGGGCACGTCGAAGCTGGCCGCACCCCAGTCGAGCGTGGCCCCGGTGCCGGGGTCGCGCACGATGACGTCCAGGATCTGGCGGCCACCGGGCCAACCCGCCTCCGGCCGCAGGTCCGAAGCCTCGAACGCGACCGTGCTCGATCCTGCGGGCACATCCCGCCGGGCGCGGCGCGTGCCGAGGGCGAGGCCGAACTCGCTCTTGGCGGAGACTTCGACCTCGATCGCGCGAGGCGCTCTGGCCGTGACGCCCAGAGAAAGCCCGTCGGCGTCGGAGGCGCGCAGGGAGGCGATCTGCGGGTCGGTCTCGCGGCCCGCCGCCCAGCGCACGGCGCGCGCGAAGAGCGAGTACTGGTATTCCCAGTAGTTCCAGTACGTGCGCGTCTTGACCGGATCCACGGGATCAGGGATCAGCCCGTCCCCGACCTGGGCGAAGGCGACCACACGCCCCTTGCCGTAGCTCTTGACCGCCACCACGGGAAGGCCGGCGGCGCGGACGAGCACGTCGCCCGCCGCCTGGTACCGGTAGAACCGTCCGGCGTCGCCGGCGCTCGGGAGGAGGGCGGCGTCCACGCCGCGGGTGATCGCGTGGTCCCCCGCGACCTCCCATCGCCCTTGCGCGATCGCCTCCTCCTTGAGGACGGGATACCCGCGCTCGCTGATGGGATCGTCGGGGACGCCCACGAGGGGCGACAGCTCCCAGATGCGCTCGTCGCCCTTGGACTCGTCACCCGCGAAGGGATGCCCGGCCACGTCGCCCACGAAGGGATGGATCAGGACGAGGCCGGCGCCCTCGCGGACGCGGCGCAGGATCGCGTCGCGGGTCGGCCGCGTCATCCGCGACCAGCCGTTGAGGCCGGGGATCACCAGGACCTCGAACGGCTTCTCGCTCGTCAGCTCTTCCTCCACGTACCCGTACACGATGCGGAAGTCGTCGCGATCGCCGCGCTCCTCGTGCCCGTAGAAGTCGCCGATCCCCCAGCAATTGACGTCCCACTGGCGGTCGATGGACACCGTGGTGGGCGCGAGCTGGAGGCGCTGCATCAGCTCGACCATGTCGCGGCCGTCCGAGATCGACGGGATGAAGAAGCCCCGGATCGGGCCACCGGGCAGGCGCGCCGCCCAGGGGACGTGGGGCGTGACGACTTCGGTGGAGTAGACGATGTCGTTGCGCGCGGCCGGCGGCTTCTGCGCGCGCAGGGGCGCCGCGGCCAGGATCGCCCCCGCGAGAGCGAGCAGGCTCCAGGCCCGGCGCCCGAGCGCGTCCCTCATGGGCGCGGCACCACGGGCAGGATGAGCGCGGAGGGATGCGCGACGTCGTGATACACGGTCTGCTGGGCCTTGACCATGCGCGCGGAGGCGGCGGTGGACTCGCCCGTATTCGGGTTGCGGTCGAAGCGCGGGAAGTTGCTGCTCGAGACGTAGAGGCGCAGGCGGTGGCCGGCCTTGAAGACGTTGCTGGTCGCCCAGAGGTCGATGGAGTAGGTCTCGATCCGGCCGGGCTCGACCTTTTCCGCGGTCTCCCGCGAGCGGCGGTAGCGCGCGCGCACGATCCCGTCCGCGAGATAGCGCGCGTAGCCCGAGGGATCGACGTCGACCAGCATGGCCGTGAAGTCGGTGTCGGCGGCGGAGGTCGCGGCCTGGACCTCGGCCGTGATGAATCCCGTCACCTCCAGGTCCTTCTCGAGAGGCGGAGTCGAGTACACCAGCACGTCGCGGCGCGATTCATTCGGCCTCTGGTCGAAGGGACCGGGCTGGTAGGCCGCCCCGCAGCACAGCCGGCCGCCCAGCGTGCGCACCGGATCCGCGGGGTCGTACTCGAAGTGGTCCGCCGCCTCCTCGCGGGGGGGATCGGTGCCCAGGCGCCCGTCTTCGGACACGGAGTTAGCGCCCTTGGCCGCGTGCAGGTAGTAGCGGGTGGCGCGGGCACGCGCCAGCGGGAACTCCTGCTCGTCCCGCCACACGTTGTCCCCCATCACGAAGAGACGCACGGGCGCGCCGGTCGCGTACCGGTTGGAAGCGCCCTTGAGCGCGTAGTCCGCCCACTCCACGAGAAGGTCGTTGCCGTCGACGACCGCGTCCTTGCCGAAGACGACGTCGCCCACCTTGCCTTCCGGAGAGGTGGCCCAGTGCGCCCAGGGTCCGATGAGCAGGCGCTGGCCCGCGCGCGCTTCGGGAGTGGCCGCCTTGTCGCGCAGGCCCATGTAGTTCTCGATCGACCCGCGGCTGAAGATGTCGTGCCAGCCGGCCTGGTGCAGGCCCTTCACCGTCATCTCGCCGTAGTGGTCGGACACGCGCGTGGCCTTCCAGTACTCGTCGCGCGTCTCGTGGTGCATCCAGTCGCGCAGGTAGGGGGCGAGTTCGGGCACCGAGGGCAGGTCGAGCAGGCGGTAGCTCTCCACCGGCGTGGCTTCCACCCAGTCACGCGGGCGCGAGAGCTCCACCGCCTTGCGGCGCAGGGTGTCCACGGCCAGACCGCTCGACCAGGAGGTGACGAACCACTCCATGAGGGCGCCACCCTGGTAGGTCCAGCCCTCGTAGTACTCGGAGGCGGTGACGTAGGGCTGGATGGCCACGAGGTGCGGCGGCTTCGCCATGGCCGCCAGCATCTGGGTCGCGCCCACGTACGAGCCGCCGAACATCCCGACCTTTCCGTCCGCGTAGGGCAGGGCCGCCGCCCATTCGACGGTGTCGTAGCCGTCGGCGGCCTCGTTGCGGAACGGGTAGAACTCGCCCCCGGAGTCGAAGCGGCCCCGCGTGTCCTGCAGCACGACGACGTACCCGTGCGCGGCGAGGCGCAGTCCGGTCTGCGGATCCCGCCGATCGTAGGGCGTGCGCTGGAGGAGGACGGGGAACTTTCCCTCCGCGCGCGGCCGGTACACGTCGGCGACGAGGGTCACGCCGTCGCGCATCGGCACCTTGACTCCCGTCTCCACGGACACGGGCAGTGTCCCCGTGTCCTCCGCGCGGAGGTTTGTCGCTGCCGTCATGAGCACGGCGAGAGCGACGGCTGCCGATCGGATCGAGATCACCATGGCTCCTTCTCCCCCAGAGCCGCGCGGCTCAGATAGTGCGACATCATCTTGTCCGGCAGCAAAAGCGCGTCCCGCAGCTTGACGCGGGCCTCGGCGTCCCGGCCCAGCACGCGCAGGAAATAGCCCTGGCCCATCGCGTTGGCGCCGGGGAAGTTCGTGCCCACGGTCAGGCGGTTGTTCCAGGAGGCCAGCGCGGCTTCCAGACGCGAGCGCTGCGCGTCCGCGCCGAGGCCGAGCCGTCGCGCCGCCAGCGACGCATACGCGGCGTCGAGCTGGGGATAGCTGTCGCGGCCGGCCGCGGCCGACTCCCAGGCCCGGCGCGCCGCCGCCTCGTCGCCCACCGCCGCGAAGACCTCGCCCAGCAGGTACTGCGTGCGCGCGGCCTTGACGAAGGCGTCCATGCCCGTGCGCGTGAACTCGAGATCCGCCACGGGCTGGGCGAGCGCGCTGGCCATGGCCGCCGCCTCCTCGCGGCGTCCGGCGCGAGCGAGCGCCAGCGCCTTCTGGAGACGGACCTCCACGAACACCTGCCGCACGTTCGTGCCGAACTCCTCCCGTGGGAAGAAACGGCCGCGGAAGAGCGCCTCCGCCTCGTCGAAGCGGCCCGCTTCCACCAGGGCGAGCGCGCGCTTGAAGAACAGCGACTGCGGCATCGCCTCCGGATCGGGATGGCTCTCCAGGGCCCGCACGCGCTCCTCGGCTGGCCGTCCGAGCAGGCCCAGCACCTGGTCGAGTCCGAGGTACACCTCGACGTTGCGCGGGTCGGCGGTGACTCCTTCCACGAGGACCTCGCGCGCTTCCTCCAGGCGGCCGGCCTGGAGGAGCGTGAGTCCCAGGTTGCGATGGAGCACCGGCCGTAACGGGTCGAGACGGCGGCCCTCCGTCCACTCGGCGAGCGCGCGATCCACCATCCCTCCGGACAGGAGCAGCGCCCCCATCAGGAAGTGGGCGGTGGCGTCGCGGGGATTCTCCTCCAGCGCCCTCTGGAGCACGGGCAGGGTCGTCGCCCGCTGCGGAAAGACGTAGGTGGTCGGCATCCGCGACGCCGCCTCGAAGTCCGCGCGCCCGGACTGCCCCAGCTTTTCGCGGCAGTACCCGCGGTAGTACGCCACTTCGGGATGGCTCTGCGGAGAAGCCGCCCCCGGCTCGCCGTGAACGCCCTCGCCTCGCGGATAGTCGCGCGCGAGGAGCGGCAGCGCGTCGTCGCAGGCGCCGATCTCCATGTAGTCGACGGCGACGTCGAGGACCCGCTGCGGATCGCCGGCCAGGTGATTCCAGAGCGCGGGATCGGCCTGGCCGAGGAGCGTAGCTTCGTGACGCAGCATGGCGCTGGTGGGATCGATCGCCCTCCAGTGGGCCAGCCGCCGGCGGGCGTCGGCGAGCCGCCCTTGGCGCCGGAGCAGCGCCACCTCGAGGCCGCCCCCGCGGACCATGTCCGGCGCCTCGCGAAAGGCCTCCCCCAGCCGCGCGAGCGCCGAGGCACGATCACCAACGCGCGCGGAGAGGCGCGCGAGCTGCAACAGCGACGCCGCCCGCGTCTCGCGAAAGTGGGCGGCCGACTCCCAGCGCGGCCGGGCCTTGTCGTCGTCCCCGCGCGCCGCATGGGCAAGGGCGAGGGAATAATCCGCCTCCGGATCGTTGCTCACGCGGGCGAGCACGCTCTCGAGGAGCGGCGCCGCTTCGTCGAAACGCTTCAGGCCGACGGCCAGCCGGCCGGCGGCCTTCATCAGCTCGAGGCCATCGGGGAACCGGCCGAGGCCTTCGCGATAGGTGTCCCAGGCGCGCAAGAGCTTGCCTTCCCGCTCCTGCGTGGTCCCCAGCTCCACGAACTCGCCTTCGCCCCAGCGTTCCCGAGGCGGAGGCACGCGCGCCTTCTGAGGTCCGACCGTGATCTCCGACCGTGGGGTGAGGTCGTACGCGCCTTCGGTGTGCCGGAGGAGGGTCTGCCCCGATCCGTCCACGACCTCGACGGTGTAGGCCGTCGCGACGGGAAGGGCCGGGTACGTCTTGATGAAGGTCTGGGCCGGGGTGAGATCGAGCGCCTCCTCCACCACCACGCGCGGTCCGTCCGTGACGCGGACGCGCCCTCCGCGCACGGCGCGCGTGACCTGCAGGCCCAGCGTGAAGGCGGGCGTGCCCGCCCCCTCGCGCGTCACGTTGACGATCGCGTCCGGCGTGGCCCGGGAGAACCCGCCGATCGTCCGCACCGGCATCCAGTACTCGCGGAAGCGGACCTCTTCCTGCGGCGCGAGGAAGGCGTAGGTCTCCTGGTTGCGGAAGAGGCCGGCCTGCACCTCCACTTCGGCGCTGCCGTTGTCGGACAGCGCCCGCCGCCAGTCCAGGCCATCCGCGTCGCCGCCCCAGCTCCAGACCTTCTTGGCCGGCAGCTCCAGCGGATCGGCGTAATGCACCACGCCGGCGCTCGTCCGCGGGTGGTAGACGCCCATGAAGGCCTCACGGCTGCCGTGGCTGAAGAGGGAGACCGCGCCCTTCAGGTGGTTCCCCGGCCGCGTGAGATCCGTGCCCTGCGAATCCACGGGCCACCTGTCCACCTGGGTGAAGCCGTGGCTGGCCGTGAACTCCATCGGATAGATGAGCCGCGAGTCGTCCCAAGCCTCCACCGCCGCGTTCGTCCACCAGTAGAAGCGGTGCCGCACGTCGCTGCGGTTGTAGAGAGTGGTGGCCTGCTCGAGCACCGACCGTCCCGGCCGCAACGTCAGCTCCACGCGCCACTGCATGCCGTACACGAGATCCACGTTGCCCACCACGATGGAGGCGCTGCCGTCCGGGTGCGGCACCAGCGCGAAGTCCACGGGCGAGGAGGTCACCCAGTTGTGCGAGACCGGGAAGTTGAACTCGATGCCGAAGGTGGCCCAGGCCCCGCGGTAGGCCACCTGCGCGAACTTGATGGAGGGATTCGCGTAGAACATCTGCGCGCCGTTGGCCTTGTCCACGCAGCGCCAGAGGCGGCCCCCGAGGTCGGGCAGCACGGAGACGCGCAGGTGCTCGTTCTCGAGGTTGAGGGTGCGCCACACCTTCGGCGTGCGCCGATCGGTGAGGTTCTCACGCATGGTGTACGGATAGTTGAAGCGGCCGCCGCTGAACAGGTCGAAGGGCGGGTTCGGATCCGGCGACCCTTCCTCGTAGGTCGGGATCGTCTCCGTGGCCTCCCAGACGCGGACGTCCGCCGGCGGCGCGGCGGAGACACGCGCCGCGCACACGAGGAGCGCGGCCAGGAGCCCTGCGCGTCTCACCTCGAGCGGGCCTCCGGTCGCCGCAAGCGGCGGATCCGGTCCTTCACGTCTGTCGCGAAGCGCTCCACGCGCTCCTGCGCGAACGCGCCCGGATCGCGCGCGGTGTCGGTCAGGAGCGGAGTGAGGTCCATGTAGAAGGCGAGCGCGGCCGTGGCGTCGAGGTGATGCGACTCGTCCAGCGTCGCATGGGCTCGGCGCAGGCCGGCCACCGCGAGGTCGTAGCGCTTGCCCCCCGTGATCTGCGAGTCGAACACGCCGATGAGGGCGGCGGACAGGCTCTCGCGGGCGGAAACGTCCAAGGCGACCTTGTCGTCGCCGCTCAGCCAGTCCAGGTCCCGCCAGCCCTCGCCCCCGAGGACGCGGCGTGGACGCGCGTCGGCGGGAAGCGTTCGGCAGGCCTCGATGACGGACAGGGACACCGACACGTGCGTGTCGTGCTTATCGGCCAGGTTGTGGGTGTAGACGACCTCCGGGCGCGCGCGGCGGAGGAGGTCGGCCAGCGATTCCACCACGCCCGGCCGCGCCGGATCCTTGACCGCGGCGCTGGTGACCCCGAGCATCACCATGGCGCCATACTCCCCGACCATGGCCGCCTTGTGCTGCTCCTTCCGGCGGATGGCGACCATCTCTTCGTTGCTGACCTTCGCGTACGGCCCTCCGCGCGCGGAGCCGGCGCCGTCCGTCACCACCACGCCGCAGAACCAGCGGTCGTCGCGGCCGAAGCATTCGACGATGCCCGGATAACCCTCGATCTCGAGGTCGTCGGGATGGGCGACCACGCCCATGTGCGTGGTGCGCGCGAAGGCGGCGTCCTCCCCGAGCCCGTCCGGAATCCACACGTCCGGCTTCATCGCCGGCCCTTTCCCCGGGTGAGGAGCGCGGCCGAGGGCGCATCGAGATACACGGTGGTGCCCGGGTGTCGCTGCAGGATCGACGCCGGGTGCTGCGCGGTGACGGACCCTTCGAGGCAATCGCGCACGGCCTGCGCCTTGCGCGCGTCGGGCACGATGCACAGGATCTCGTTCGCGTCGAGGATCTGGCGGATCGACATCGAGATCGCGCGCGCGGGCACGTCCTCGAGGCGCGCGAACCATCCCTCGCCGAGCTGCTGGCGCCGGCAGGCTTCGTCGAGCGACACCACGAGATACGGCTCCCTCGTCTCGAAGTCTGCGGGCGGGTCGTTGAAGGCGAGATGGCCGTTCTCACCGATGCCCACGAAGGCGACGTCGATGGGATGGGCGCGGATCAGCGCCCCCACGCGCGCGGCCTCCGCCTGCGGATCCGGGGCGTCGCCTTCGATGAAATGGAACTGGCCCGGCCCGACCCGATTCACGATCCGCTCCCGCAGATAGCGCCGGAAGCTCGCGGGATGGGTGGCGGGCACGCCGACGTACTCGTCGAGGTGGAAGAACACCATCCGCGACCAGTCGATGCCGGGCGCCTTCACGAGGGCGTCCAGGAACTCGAACTGGGAGGCGCCGGTGGCGGCGATGACGTGCGCCTTCCCCCGCGCATGGAGCGCGCGGCGGAGGGCGTCCGCGGCCTGGCGGGCGGCGGCCGCCGCCATCTCCGTCTTGGTGGGAAAGACCTTGATCTCCACGCTAGTTCTCCAGGGCCGGTTCTCGCGCACCGACCAGCAGCTCGAGCCACTCCTTCGCCATCAGGCGATGCCAGGGCTCGGTCATGTGGATCCCATCCAGGCACACGAAGCGCGCGCGGTCGGGGGCGGCGGCCAGGAGCCGCGACACCTCGACGATCGTGATGCCGGACGCGCGTCCGGCCGCCCACTCCCTGGCCAGGCGCGCGGCATCGGACGCGTCAGGATCGTGGAGGTCGTCGAAGCTGTACACGCGCGCTCCGGCTGCGGTCAGGGCCTTCCCGAGGCGCGCGAAGTTCTCGAGGTCTTCGTCGTTGCGGTTGAGCACGACCAGGAGCAGCCGGTCCGGCTTCCAGGCCAGCACGTCCTGCAGGAATCGGTTGTACGCGCGCGTGGACGTGAGGCCGCCGCCCTGGAACTGCCGGAACTCCACCTTGGGGTTCTCGCGTGCGAACATCGCGGTGACGATGGGCACGAAGGCCGACGGCGACGACCAGTGCAGGTCCATCGTGAACGAATGGCCGATGACCGCGATGCGCTGGGCGGGCAGGCCACGCATCTTCGGCACCAGCGCCGCCACCACGGGTTCCGCGAGCAGCTCGTCGCCCACGACCCGGGCGTCGCGGATGTGCAGGTTCTTCTCGCCCCAATTCCAGATCTTGCGCCCGGCGATCTGCCACTCGGCCGCGGTCGTGCCCACGGGCGAGACGCAGCTCTTCCCCTCGAGCCGACGGCCCACGGCGAGAAGATCCTCGTCCGTCCCGGGCAGGCCGAGCTGGCCGACGTACACGGGCAGGCCGAGGCCGATGTCGAAGCGGAAGAGGTCCTGGAGGACGTCGCCGTCCCGGTCCACCTCGAGCGAGGTCTGATAGAGGTTCGCGATGGCTCGGATATGGGCGCGCGGGCGGCCGGGCGCGGCCGCGGTCAGGTACGCAGTGTAGACGCTCAGGGGAAGGGTGTCGGCGAGGACGAGCCCGGAGCGAAGGAGCGGCTCGAGGTCGCGCGCGGGGTCGAAAGTCGAGGCCCGACCCTCCGCCCACGCCTTGACCGTCGCCGCGTCCGTGGCCAGGAGCGCCGCCTGGTGCGCGACCAGGGCATCGATGGCGGCGCCGGTGAGCCGCGTCGACCAGCAGGCGGGATCGCCCTTGCCGGCGGCACGCGCAAGCTTGACCTGGTAGGCCTGCACCCCCCGGATGTTCGCCTCCACGAGCTGCTCGAGGCGCGGGAGCGCCGCGGGCACCACGTCCTCCATCGCGGCCGGATCGCCGGTCGCCGGACCGTGCCACACGCTCCCGCCGAAGGTCGTCACGTACACCTTGCTCGGGTCGGCCAGGTCCGGAACGACGCGATGCCCCCACTTGAAGTTGAACCCGCGCAGGCGCGTCCAGGTCGCGCCGCGATCGCTCGAGCGATAGGCGGCCTGGTCGAAGCCCGAGGCATACAAGACGGAGGGATCCTTCGCATCGATGGTCACGTCGTAGACATGCTGGGACTGCGGCAGCACGTTCGTCCACGTCGTCCCCGCATCCGTGCTCAGGAGGATCCCGCCGCCGGTGTCCCCGCCGGGAGTGGCCACGCCCCAGGCGGCCAGATACAGACGGCGCGGATCGGCGGGATCGACGGCGAGGCCGTTGGGGCCGTTGGTGCCGGCGGGAAGGGCCATGCGCGTCCAGTGCTCCGCGCCGTCCGTCGAGCGGTACAGGGCGCCGTCGTCGGCGTCGCCGATGCGTCCGCGCTCGCTGCGGCGCGCCACCACGACGTACAGCGTCCCGTCCTGCGCGCGCGTGAGGCGCCAGGCGAAGGGCTGGTGCGGCTCGAGCCCGTCGTTCTTGAGCGTCCAGGTACGGCCGTCGTCCGTGGACTTGAACACGCCGCGGCCGTAGGCGGTGGCGTAGAGCGTGCGCGCGCCCGCGCGGCTGGCGGGGTCGAGGAGGACGTGCGTGATCGCGCTCTCCGGCATCCCGGTGTTCGACGGCGTCCACGTGCGGCCGCCGTCGCTGGAGACGCCGACGCCGCCCTGGAAGCGGTCGGGGTCGGTGCGCCGCCACATCTTGGGCCGCGGCAGGTCGTGTGTCCCGCTGAAGGCGCCCCACATGCGGCCCTTCACGTCCGGATCGAAGGCAACCCAGTACGTGGTGTTGCGCCAGCGCGTGGGCACGCCGCGCGAGGAGCCGATCCAGCTCGCGCCCCCGTCCTCGCTGCGGAAGAGCCCGATGTCGGTGTAGGTGATGAAGACGCGCCTTTGGTCGAAGGGGTCCCAGTGCACGCCGTACGAGCTGGTGACGTCGAGGCCGCGGCTGGTCCACTGGTCCGGGCCCCGGCGCACGGAGTTGACCTGGGCCCAGGTGCGCCCACCGTCGCGCGTGCGGTACGTGCGGAAGAGGTCGGTGGCGAAGCAGACGTCGGGGTCGCCCGGCGCCACGGCCAGATCGTAGGGAGCGTCGAACCACACGGAATGGCCGTCCTCGAGGGCGCGCTCCTCGATCCAGGAGCCCTCGAGGTTGGACGAGGGGCGATCGGGCTCGGCGTGGACGACCGCCCACGTGCGGCCACCATCGGTCGTCTTGGCGATGCCGTTGAAAGGCGGCTCGCCTTCCGCGCGCCGCACCCCGCGCAAACCCACGTAGGCCACGAGGCCATGATTCGCGGAGGCCGCGATGGGGCCCAGGCTCGGCTTCGAGCCTTTGGCCGGCCCCCACGCCGCATCCCCAGCGCCGCGTTGCAGCGCGCCCAGGGTGCCACTCGCGTCGCGCCATGCGCGGCCGCCGTCCTCGGACACGGCGATGCCCGCCGGCGTCGTGACGTAAAGGAGCGTGCGCTTCGTCCCCGGATCGCGCCCGAAGCTGCCGGACTGGATCTTCTGTCCGGCGGGAGGATCGAAGCGATGCCATCCGGCAGCGTCCGCTTCGTACGCACCCGTCTCGCCGATGGCACGCACGAGCCCCGGCTCCGCCCACAGCGCGAACACACGCTCGACGCCGAGCTCGCCTTCGCGCGTCCACGTCCGCCCGCGGTCCTTCGAGGCGAGGACGGCGGTGCGACTCGAAGGATGGCTTCCCGGCGGCCCGGGCGCGGTCGCGCTCATGGCCAGGACGAGGTGGCGCCCGTCGGCAGGGTCCACCACCACGGACTGGATGCTGGCGTCCTGGCCGCTCGGATAGAACGGATCGTCGCTGGTGAACACGGTGTCGGCGTGATCGCCCCAGCCGTGCTCGACCGTGTTCTTCGCAGGGTCCGGAAAGACCATGCTCCAGGTGCGGCCGGCGTCCATGCTGCGCCAGAGCGCGCCATTCGCGGCGTAGAGGACGCTGGCATCGCTCGGGTCGAAGGCGAAGCTCTCCACCACCCCCCCGAGGTGGAACATCCGCCAGCTCTCGCCGGCGTCGCGGGTGAGGTAGGCACCGGTCATGTCGCAGCCAAGGGCGACCAGGCGCGCGTCGCGGGGGCTGATGGCGGGACGGCGCATGGTGCCGCCGCCGCCCGGACCGACGATCGTCCAGGCATCCTGCCGGGGTGCGGGCCCGGGCGCACCGGCCGCGCCCGCGAAGAGGAGGCCCAGGAAGGCGGTGGCCCATCGACCGTTCATGCGCGGAACTCCTTGTCGCGGCGCCGCACGCACTCCGCGATCTCAACCGATTGCCTGGACTCCCGAAGGCTCGGCGAGGGCGTCCGCCCCGCGCGCAGGTCGCCGAGGAACGCCTCGTACTCGCCATAGAAGCCGCCCAGCACGCACGCGTCGCTGGCCCCGCCGAGCTGATCACCGGCGAGATCGGCCACGACCTGACCGCGCTCGACGTGGTGCAGCCGGCCGGGAGAATCCAGGGGCCCCCACATGGGGATGCGAAGGAAGAGCGTGTGCGCGCCGGCGTGGACGGTGGCGCGCTCCACGACCGCCCCCGCCGTGGGGCAGAAGGCCAGATGCGCGGTGGCCCCCGACGTCAGCACGGCGTCCACGAAGATGTTGGCGACCCCGGGTCCGAGGGCGGGCTGCTCCCGATAGCGCAGTCGGGCCTCGGCAAAGTCCGCGCCGGCCAGGAAGCGCACGGCGTCGAGGCCGTGGATCGCGGTGGTGGAGAAATCGGGCTCGCGCCGGTCCACGCGCGTCATTTCGTAGTGGACGTGCTGGATCGCCGCGGGCGCTCCCATGGCGATCAGGCGGCGGCGGGCCTCCTGAACGACGGGAACGAACCGCCGATTGAACGCGACCTGATGCGGCACGGTCCCGCGTCCGCCTCGATCGGCCGCGGCCACGAGCGCGTCGACCTCCTCAGCCGTGCGCCCGGGTGGCTTCTCGAGGAGCAACGGGACGCCGCGCTCCAGGAGCGGCGCCGCGACGGAAGCGGACAGATGGACGGGCACGGCCAGCACCGCCGCGTCCGGCTTCTCCGCCTCGATCATGGCCGTGATGTCCGTGTACGCGCGTGCGAACCCGAAGCGCTGGCGATGGCGCTCGGCGCGCGCGGCGTCCACGTCGCAGCAGGCGGCGAGGTCCGTTCCGAGATGTGCGGCCGCGTAGCGGGCCTGGGCAGGGCCGTGAGAGCTCTCGGCGTGCTCACCGCAGCCGATCATGCAGAGTTTCAGACTCTTGTCTTTTATCTCAGGGGGGGCACTCACGCCTCATCTCCGACGGGCGTTCGCGACCCCCCCTGAAACCCCCCGTCGGCTACTCACCTTCTACCGCGCGCGCTCCCGTATCCACGACCTCGAAGTCGGAGCCTTTTACCTTGGCCAGGCTCTCCAGGCCCTTCAATCGGCGGTCCGGCGCGATCGACATGAGCCAGTCGCTTCCGTTGTCGGCCACGAACATGCCGTAGGTCTTGAGTCCCTTCAGGATCGCCTGCGCGTGCGGCGGAAAGCCGGACACGTCGAAGTCCTTGCGCAATCGGAAACGCTCGCCCATGCGCGGCAGGTCCTTTTCCTTGTGGCTGCTGGCCCAGTGCGTCGCGGGCAGGACGTAGCCGCGCCGCGACCGGCGCACCGTGAAGCGCATGGCGTGCTCGACCAGGCCGCGGGCGCACTCGTCGTAGCGCACGACGGCCGGAAAGATCGGCAGGCCTGCCGCGTCCGAAGACGTCCACCGCTCCGGCCGTAGCGCGCCCGTCTCGAGGTTGAAGGTCGCCTCGTTGGAGGCTTCCCAGCCCGCGTCCGTGCGACGTCCCTGCCAGAACTCGTGAAGGAGTCCGTTCACGGGATCGACGAGGATGACGTGGCGATCGCCGGTGCCGTTGCGCTGGAGGTCTTCGAGGGTCTGACCCGCCTTGGGCAGCGCCTTCGTGTCCTCGTTGCGCTGCAGCGGCCAGTTCTCGATGGGCGCGTTGTCGGGAACGGGATAGGGGCCGGCGTCGGATTGGTCCGCGTACAGCAGCAGCTTGACCGGGACCTTCTTCTGATCGGGCGGCACGATGATGAAGCCCATGTCGAGGTTGTAGCCCAGGCTCTTGTCCGCGCCGACGGACGCGATGATGCGGGACGAATCCGCGTGCACGGGCAGCGCGGAGATGTCCTGGTTCCACGGGTTGTCCGGCGGGAAGACCTGCAGCGCAGACAGGATGGCATCCGCCTCCGGCGTGTCGAACATCACGGGCTTCGTGATCCTCGGCAGGGGCGGACGCTGTCGTGCCGCCGCGAAGACGAGACTGGCGCAAGCGATGGCGATCACGGTGCCCGTCGCCGCTGCTCTCATGGTTGCCTCCTGTAGTTAATAGGCACTCACGCGTCGCAAGTTGGGCGTTCGCGACCCCCCCTGAAACCCCCCACCGCGCCGCCGCCCGCTGCGCGGGCGCCGCGCTCCTGGTCGGCTCGTCACGGGCCCACTCGGCGAATGCGCAAGCGGCCGTCCTTGCCGTTCCACGGCGTCTCCAGCACGCCCGCGTCGTTGGCTTCGGCTTCGAGGCGCCAGACCGGCACCCCGGGGGCGAAGGCCGACGTGAGCTGCACGTCGTACGTGGCGCGCGGGACGAGGCCCGTGAGAAGCAGGAACGCGCTCGGCGTGTCCGGCAGCGTGGCCTCGCCTTCGGCCATCGGGGTCGGTCCAGTGGCGAGCAGCACGGCGGCCTCCCCCGCCACCACCGCTCCCGCCAGTCCCTTGCCCTCGGCGATGGGATCGATGCGGAGGGTCGCCGCTCCGCGGTCGCCGATCTCGAGGACACTCAGGAACACGTCGTCGCGCGCCGCCGCCTTCGGCGAGACCTCGATGCGCCAGCTCCCGGGAACGACGCTGCGGCGGTTGGAGGGCGAGAGCTTCTGCATGTCGTCGCCCCAGAAGGTCAGCCACATCTTCTTTAAGTAGGGATCTTCGGGCAGGGGGCCGCCTTCGGGGGGGTCCAGCGGCCAGTTCTGGCCAGAGCCCCAGGCCCCGCCGTACTGGTTGCCCGGCGTCCAGAACTCCCAACCCGGGCCGCCGCGCGTGATGACGTCGCGCTCGAGAGGGAGCACCGAATGGACCCGCAGCCGGCCCTGTCCGTCTTCGAAGGTCACGACCCGCGCTTCGCCGTAGGCCGTGCCGCCCTGGCCGATGGCGCGCGCCGCCGTCCCGCCTTCGACCTTCGGCTCCGATACGCCGTGCAGCAGCCAGGCCTTGCGGTAGGACGGATCCGTGCTGCGCACGCGGTCGAGGACGAAGAGGACGCGCGCGTGCGGCAGCCAGGCCAGGTCACGGACGAAGCGCTCGACCTTGCTCGGATGATAGGCGCCGGTCCCGTCGCCCCGGACGTACGTGTAGCGGCCGGGTACGGGGTCGAAGGCGGCCACGTGCCCGCGGTCCCACAGGTCGCGCGTGTGGTTCCAGTCCTTCAGGCTGCGCACGGAGTTCCAGAAGCGCGAGGAGTCCATGCGCTGGCCGCCGTCGTTGGCCGCCGTCCACTTGTTCTCGCCCCAGAAGAAGGTCTCGCCGGGCTGGTACACGAGCATCGTGTTGTGCGCGATCGTGCGCCGGTAGTAGTTGAGGTAGTGCGGGCTCTCCGTTTCCGTGTAGTCGGCGCCCGTGTCCAGGGCCAGGTTCCCCCGGTGGTAGATCTGGAACTGGTTCGTGTCGAGATGGTCGTGCTTCGCGAAGTAGGGACCGCAGGAGAATTCGATCCAGGTGGCGTCGGGTCCCCACCCGTCGCGCAGGATCACGTGGTCGATCCCGGGGAAGCGCTTCTCCCGCGGCAGCTCGGCCGCGGTGGTGGCGGCCGGGTCGCGCGGGACCACCGTGTCGTCCTTCCACAGGAACTCGAGCACGGGAATGCGCCAGGGCGCGGGCAGCCAGCCGCTCTTCTGCAGGAACCAGGCCGCGAACGGGTCCTTGAAGCGATGGACGGCGTAGCCCAGCACCACGCTGTCCACGGCGTCCAGATGCGGGAACTCGTTGTCGTCGTCGCGCGCGGTCGAGCCGTCGGGGAGGACCTTGTAGAGGTACGTCGGTCCCATGGAGCGGAACACGCCGAAGCGGCGGGCGGGATCGTCACCCGTCGTCGTGCGGCGCAGCTCGGCCATCAAGGCCAGCGGCGCCCACGTGATCCGCATGTAGTCCATCGACTCGTGGTACCCGCCCTCGGGGTTCACGAGATCCGTCGTCTCCAGGATGTTGTCGAGGGCGCGGGCCGTCTTCTCCCGCATGGGCGCCGCGCGCGCCTCCACGGAGGGATGTCCCTCGACCGCGGCCAGAGCGAACACGGCCAGCGCCAGCTCGCGCACCGTGTGGTTGTGGTACGAGGCCTGGTCCGGATTGGCGAGCGACTGCAGGGCCATCATGCGCTGGGCCCCGTCCACCAGCTCTCCCGCCACGCGGTCCTTGAGCGCGGCGTCGAAGCCCGCGAAGCCGTAGAGCCAGTCGAAGGCCAGCGCGCGGCCCATGTAGGCCATGTACACGTTGGATCCGCCCTTGGTGGGGAGCGGAGTGGTCCGGAGGGACTCGACCGCCTTGCGCGCGAAGGACTCGTCGCCCGAGACGAGGTAGGTGAGCGCCCAGCCGGGGAGATCGTCGGAAGGACGCGCGCCCGCGGCGTAGCGCGCCTTCAGCGCGGGCAGGCCGGTGAAGGGATCGCGCTCGGCCAGGAGCAGGCGCGGACGCACGGGCGCCTCCGCGTGCGCCAAGGGCACGGCGCCGAAAAGAAACGCCGCGGCCAGGACGGAGGCGATGCGCCGCGTGCTCATCGCGTGCCGCCCGGCTTCGACGCGCCCGCGATGGCCCGGGCCAGCTCGAGGCGTGCCGCTTCGTATTCGTCGCCGGTCTCCGCGAACCCGACCGTCTCCCCCGCGTCCGAGAACACGCGTGGGACGACCGCGCGCAGCGCCGCGTCCACCGCCGCGGTCTGGCCGAGCTGGCGGGCCAGGGTCAGGTACAAGTGGTCCTGCAGGCCGCGCCGCAGGTTGGCGAGCTGCACGCTGGCCACCGGCCCGGGCACGCCGCGATCCTCTTCGGGATGGACCTTCTCCTCGCCCGGATAGAGGAGGACGCCGTCACCGTTGATGTATCCGTGGTCGGTCTTGTTCGGCTGCCCGCGGTTGTCGAAGGTGATGGGGTTGACCCAGACGTTCTGCTTCCGCTCGCCCTGCTTCTGGCGGTTGTGCTGCCAGTGCACACCGTGCCAGTAGAAGTAGACGTCGATATCGTGCTT
>DASTLK010000389.1:0-4526 GCA_035715025.1 Vicinamibacteria bacterium | reverse complement strand
GCATGGCGGTCAACGCTTCGCCGGGCTGGCGGGGCCGAGAGGAGGAGCCGCCAGCCGGATGAAATCCAGAATCAAGTTGGCGTCGATGTCTCGCAGAACGAGGTCACGGTTGACGAAGCGGTATTCCACTTCCTTCTCCAGGAGGGGCAAGGTGAGAAGCACGCTCGGCGGCACGCTCGAGACGGGCGCCGCCGCGGGATAGGAGGCATTGATCGCCAGCTTCACCTGCATGCGGTCGTCGTGGTCGGGGTCGATGGGCGGGTTCCCGTTGAGGATCTCCTTGCGGGCCGGCGCCCCCGCGCGGCCGGCGAGCTCGGCGGCGATGATGCGCTTCACGATGGGCACGCACTCGGGCACGAACATGTCTCCCTGCCGCGCCTGCGGACGCAGCGCACGTATGGCGTCGGCGAGCGCGGTCTCGTGGGCCGTCATCTGCTCGGGAGTGGCCTGCGCGGGCAGGGCCGGGATGCCCTTGGCCGCCTTCTTGTGCACCTTCTTGACGTAGCTCTCGACGTTGTCCTCCATCTCGTCGAGCGCCTCCGCCTCCAGCTTGGCGACGTCCTTGTGCCCTTCCGCGTCCTTGCGCGAAGCCGCGCGGCCCTCCTTTGCCGCCTTCTCCCGCGCCTCCTGCTGCGCTTCCGTGCGGTCCTCGCGTTCCTCCTTTTCGCGCTTGGCCGCCTTCTCGGCCGCCTTGCGCTGGGCCTCCGCGGCCTTCTTGAACGCCTTCGCGATCTTCTCCGAGAGCTCCTTGGCGATCTCCTCGGGGGTGTCGTCGGCGGCGTGGGCGGCGGCCGGTCCCGGCACGGCGAGGAGCAGCGCAGACATCAATGCGAGGCAAGGGTGGAAGAGGCGCATGTGGTTCCAATATAGCGTGGGCCGACGGGAGGGGAGGCGGCCCGAATGAACTTTGGCCGCGCTAGCGCAGCCAGGGCGCGATGGCCGCTTCCACCGCCGCCGGCTCGGCGTCGACCTCGACCAGCGCGCGCTCGGGCGAGCGGGCGAGGATCGCATCCGGGTCCTTCAGGAGGTTCCCGGTCAGGACGCACACGACGCGCTCGCCGGGCGCGATGACGCCTTCCGCGCGCAGCTTGCGCGCGCCGGCCAGGCTCGCGGCGGAGGCGGGCTCGCAGCCCAGGCCCGCCCCGTCGATGCGCGCCTTGGCCTCCAGGATCTCGTCGTCGGACACCTCGGCGACCACGCCGCGCGTGGTCTCGATCGCGATGCGCGCACGGTCGTGGCTCACCGGATCGCCGATGCGGATCGCGGTGGCCACCGTCTCCGGCCGCACGCGATGGCGCGAACGGAAACCGTCGGCGAAGCTGCGGTAGAACGGGTTCGCGCCCTTCGCCTGCACGGCCAGGAGGCGCGGCCGGCGCGCGATCCAGCCGCCCTCGTGCGCTTCGCGCAGCGCCTTCCCGAACGCGCTCGTGTTGCCGAGGTTCCCGGCCGGCACCGCGATCCAGTCCGGGGCCTCCCAGGCCAGGTCCTGGAGCATCTCCCACACGATCGTCTTCTGTCCCTCGATGCGGAACGGGTTCACGGAGTTCAGGAGGTAGATGCCGAGGCGCTGGCAGCACTCGGTCGCCAGGCGCAGGGCGGCGTCGAAGTCACCACGAACGGCCAGGCCGCGCGCGCCGTAGGCGAGGGTCTGCGCCACCTTGCCCGTGGCGACCTTGCCCGCGGGCAGGAACACGATGGCGGGCCGGCCCACCTGGGCGGCGTACGCGGCCAGGGACGAGCTCGTATTGCCCGTGGAGGCGCAGGCGACGGCGCGCGCGCCCACCCGTACGGCCTGGGTGATCCCCACGACCATCCCGCGGTCCTTGAAGGATCCCGTCGGGTTCTCCCCCTCGTGCTTGAAGAGGAGCCGCTCGATCCCCGCCCACGACGAGAGCGCGGAACGGGCATAGAGGCGCGTCGCGCCTTCCGGATGCGTCACGAGCTCCTCGACGGGCAGGTCGCGCACGGCCTCGCGGAAGCGCCAGACGCCGCTGCGGTCCACGTCCGCGCGCGACGCCAGCCGCGAGTCGAAGAGCGCGGGTCCCACCCGCGCCGCCCATCCCGCCGGGCGCTCGACGGAGAGCAGGCCGCCGCAGGTGCAGGAGTAGCGAAGCGCGTCGACGTCGTACGTCGCCCCGCAGGCGACGCACTCCAGCCACTCGCGCGCCCCCGCCGGCACGTTTGCCGCGGACATGCTCATCGCGCGCGCGCGCCCCGCGCCGCCACCGTCGCCAGCTCCGCTCGGCCCGCCATCCCGCCCAGCGCCGCGCGCATCGCGTCCAGAACCCTTGCTCCCTGGGCCTCGTCCGCGGCCAGCGCGAATATGGTCGGGCCGGAGCCGCTGATCGACGAGCCGAGGGCGCCCGCGTCCAGGGCCGCGCGCTTGACCTCGGCGAACCGCGGGATGAGGGGCGCGCGCCGGGGCTCGGCGAATCCGTCCACCAGCGACCGCGACACGAGACCGAAGTCGCCCGACGCGAGGCCGTGCAGGAGCGCGGCCGTGTTCGCCATCTGCTGCACCCAGGCCCCGCGGTCCAGGGTCGGCGCCAGGACCGAGCGCGCGGTGCGCGTCTCCAGGCGCACCGCGGGCGTCACCAGGGCCACCCAGAGCGGCCGCACGAGCGGCACGCGCACGACGTCGATGGGATCGGTCGAGCGCACCAGGGTGAGACCGCCGAGGACGCAGGCGGCGATGTTGTCGAGATGGCGGCCGGCGGCGGCGGCTTCCGCGGTGAGGGCGGCGGCCATGACCTCGACCGGCCGCGGGTCGTGGCCGGCGGCGACCGCGGCCGCAAACGCCCCCGCCACGGACGAGGCCGCGCTTCCGCCCAGGCCGCCGGACTGCGGAATCCCCTTGCGCAGCCAGACGCGCACGCCCCCGCCTTCGCCGAGCGCGTGCAGCATCGCCTCCGCGGCGACGGTCACGACGTTGCTCTCCGGCTCGCGCGGGATCAGCTCGGCGTCGAGGCCGGTGACCTCTTCGATCGACGACGGCCCGTCGACGCGCTCGAGGCGGACCTCGTCGCCCGGTCCTTCCACGGCCAGGCCCAGCACGTCGAAGCCGGGTCCCACGTTGCCGATGCTCGCGGGCGCGAAGACGGTGGCGCCGGCGCTCACGGCGTCTCCAGGCGGAACACGTCCGGCCGGCCGTAGTGGCCGGCCACGTCGAGGAGCTGCCGGCCCTGCGCGACCTCGCCGAGGTCCAGGTCCGCGGTGAGGATTCCCGCCTCGCCATAGAGCGGACCCGCGAGGTACCGCCCGTCGGGCGCGACGATCGCGCTGCCGCCCCGGCAGATCACTTCGGGCGCACGGGCCAGGGCGTCCCGCAGCTCGAAGTCGGCGGGGTACGACGACCGCGTGACGTATTGATTGCAGGCCACGACGAAGACGCGTCCTTCGAGGGCGATGTGCCGGATGGTGGCCTGCCAGCCGTCCGACGCGTCCGCCGTCGGCGCCAGGTGGATGCGCTCGCCGGAGCGGTACAGCGCGTAGCGCGCCAGCGGCATGTAGTTCTCCCAGCAGACGAGCTGCCCCACGGGGCCGTGCTCGGTCGGGACGGCCACCGGCGTGACCGCTTCGCCCGGGCCCCACACCATCCGCTCGTCATGGGTCGGGACGAGCTTGCGATGCGCCTGCAGCAGCTCGCCCGTGGGACCCAGCAGGAGCAGCGTGCAGTGCAGCGTCCCCGTCCGGGTCCGCTCGTTCACGCCGATGCAGACGTGCGCGCGCGCCTTGGCCGCGGCGCGTCCGATCTGCTCGGTGGCCGCCGAGGGCACTTCCACCGCGTTGGCGGCCAGCCGGCGGAAGGCCGGACCCGCCGCCGGATCCGTGAACCCTCCGAACACGGGGCCGAAGATCGCGGAGGCCGGATAGGCCGGCACGAACGCTTCCGGCAGGACGATGATGCGAGCGCCTCGGTCCGCCGCCTCTTCCACCAGGGAGGAGACGCGGGCGAGGGTCGCCTCGCGATCGAGGACGACCGGCGCGGCCTGGACGGCGGCCACCCTCACGACGCCATAGCTGTCACCCACGCCGTTTCCTTTCCTGGCTCAGCTCGAGGACCCGGGCGCGAGCACCTCGCACGCCGTCTTCAGCTCCTGAAGGTTCTTCTGGTACATCCGCTTCAGGCTGGGCGAGGGCGTGTTCGTCATGCGGACGTGAAGATCGTTGTGCAGCTTCTGGTATTGCCTGCGCACGTCCGCCGGGGGCGTCCCCGGGGGGACGCCGAGGAGCTCGGCCGCCTGGCCCGGAGACATCGACGGCATCGGGGGACCGGGCGCCGCGGTGGGACGATAGGCGGGAATCGCGGGCTGCGTCTTGGCTTCGAGATCGCTGGGCCGGAGGGTCTGGGTGGGGGTGGGCTCTTCCTCGACCTCGACCTTGAAGGTGACCGTCCCCAGACGGAGGGTCTGGCCGTCGTGCAGGACGCCTTCGCCGACCTGCACGTCGTCGAGGAAGGTGCCGTTCGCGCTGCCCCCGTCCGTGATCACCCACTGCGGCCCGCGGCGCTCGATGGTGGCGTGCCT
>DASTLK010000388.1:0-10469 GCA_035715025.1 Vicinamibacteria bacterium | reverse complement strand
CATGGCCGCCATGCCGTTCGCGATGAAGTCCATGGAGATCGCGAGCGGGGGCCCGGTCATGCCCAGGTCGAAGTCGCGCGCGACGGTGAGGTCGCTCGTGAGGGTCGGATCCTCGAGATGTCCCATGCCGGGCGGGCGCACGCAGGCCTCGGTGAGCCGGTCGTAGAGCCAGGCCGCGGCGCGGTCGCCGAGGTTAGCGCTCACCGCCTGGTGGATCGGGCCGAGCACCTGGAGCAGGACGAACACCGTCCCCGCGAAGGCGAGCGGCCCCCCGAGAGGATCGCCACGCTGCACGGCGCCGACGAGCACGCCCATCGCGATCGCGAAGGCCGCGGGCAGGATCCCTCGCAGCAGGAGAGCGGCCCACCAGGCGACGGCAAGGGCGGGGTCCGCCTTCGGCAGGACGGCGAAGAACTTCCATTCCTTGCGCTCGGCCAGCCGCGGGGGCCACATCTTGATGGGCGAGTGTAAGCTCAAGCATGACCAAAAAAGAGAGCGACCCTTCCGGAAGGCGCCGCTTCCTCGGAGCCTCCCTCGGAGCCACGACGGCGCTCCTGGCCGGATGGCGGCCGTCGCCGGCCTCCGCCATGGGGGCCAACGACCGCATCCGCATCGGCGTGATCGGCACCGGCGGCCGCGCACGCGGCCTGATGAGGCAGCTCAAGGAGCTGCCGGGCCAGGAGATGGTCGCCGTCTCCGACGTCTACGAGCCCCGGATGCTGGAGGCGGCGGAGATCGTCGGCGGGAGCCCGGCGAAGGTCCTCGATTACCGGCGCCTGCTCGACGACAAGGACGTCCACGCCGTCCTCATCGGCGCGCCCGACCACTGGCACAAGACCATGACGCTCGAGGCGGTGGCCGCCGGCAAGGACGTCTACGTCGAGAAGCCCATCGCGCACTCCATCGAGGAGGGCGCGGCCATGGTCACCGCCGTCGAGTCCTCGAAACAGGTGGTACAGACCGGCACCCAGCAGCGGAGCTGGGACCACTGGATCCTCGGCAAGGAGATCGTCGATTCGGGCCGGCTCGGACAGGTGACGTTCGTGAACTCGTACTGGTACCAGCTCCGGAGCACCCAGCCCCTTCCCCCGATCGACGTCGCCAAGCTCGATTGGAAGCGCTGGCTCGGCTCGGCGCGGGATCAGCCGTTCGACGCCGAGCGCTTCCTCCGCTGGCGGCACTTCAAGGACTTCGGAGGCGGCGTGCTGACCGACCTCCTGACCCACTGGATCGACGTGGTCCATTGGTACATGGGAGTGGACACGCCCCTGACCGCGGTGGCCACCGGGCGCAACTACTTGATGAAGACGTGGGAATGGCCGGACGCGGTGACGGCCACCCTCGAATACCCTCACGACTTCATGGTCACGCACACGGGGACCTACGGCAGCAGCATCGACGACGGCGGCCTCGAGCTGCGCGGGGACCGGGGCACGCTCAAGATCGACCGCGAGCGCCTGGCCTTCTTCAGTGAAGACAGCAAGAAGGGGAGCTCGCGCTTCACGCCGGAACCCGAGATACAGGTTCGTTCGCTGGGCGACGGCTCCGTCAACCACCTGCGCAACTGGCTCGATTGCATTCGCAGCCGCAAGGCCCCGAACGCGCCCGTGCGCGTGGGCCACCTGGCCGTTCGGGCCGCCCACATCGCCAATGCCGCCCTGGGCCGGGGAACGCGCGTGCGCTTCGACGAAAAGACGGGGAAGGTGGAGCCGCTGTGATGGAGACGGCCCGCCCCGGCCTGTGGCGCGCGATCGCCTGGGGTGGTCTGTCCGCGGGGATCGGGGATTCCCTCCTCGCCCTCGTCCTCTACCGTGTGCCCCTGCCCGTCATCTACCAGTCGATCGCGGCCGGGCTGCTCGGCCGCGACGCCTATTCCGGCGGCCTCGCCACTGCTGCCCTGGGTCTCTTCCTGCACTTCTTCATCGCCACGACCGCGGCCGCCGTCTACGTCGGGGCCAGCCGGGCGCTGCCGGTCCTGGCGCGGCGGCCGGTGCCGTGCGGGCTGGCGTTCGGAGTCGCCGTGTACTTCTTCATGAAGTACGTGGTGCTGCCGTTTTCCGCAGTCACGCGGCGGACGCCGTTCGACCCCGCCGCGATGATCGGCCACGCGCTGCTCGTCGGCCTGCCCATCGCCCTGTTCGCGCGCCGCTGACCCCGCCGACCGTTTATGATCGGCGCCTTGGGACCCGGAGCCGCCTTCTACGACCTCGACGGCACGCTGGTGCGGACGAACCTCGTCCACGTGCTGCTCTTCTACGCGCGGAACGATCGCGGGCTCCTGAAGAGCCTCCAGCGGACCGCCGTCTCCGTCGCCGGGATCCCCCTGTTCTTCGCCGCGGAGCGGGTCAGCCGCCAGGCCTTCAACGAGGTCTTCTTCCGGTTCTTCCGCGGCCTGACCGCGGATCGCCTGCGCCTGCTGGCCGAGGAGCTGTGGGAGCAGGTCCTCGAGCCCGCGCTGCGGCCCGAGGCGGCCGAGCTGATTGAAAGGTCGCGCGCGCAGGGACTGCGTCAGGTGCTCGTCACGGGGGCCTTCGATCTGGCGGTGGCACCGCTGGTACGCGAGCTCGGGTTCGACGATTGCGGGGCGAACCGTCTCGACCTCGCGGACGGCCGCGCCACGGGCCACCTCGTGCCCCCGGTGATGGCCGGCGCCGCGAAGGCGGGATGGATCCGCGCTTACGCCGAGCGCGAGGGGCTGTCCCTGGGCAGCTCCTATGCCTACGCGGACAGCCTGAGCGACCTGCCCATGCTGTCGGTGGTGGGCCGGCCGACCGCCGTCAATCCCGATGCCGGCTTGCGGCGCGTGGCGCGCGAGCAGGGCTGGCCGGTGCTGTGGCTCTCGTGAGGCGGAGGTGAGCGTACGCCTCCGCGGCCGTCCCGACGCGGGCACGGTGTTCATCGACACCGATTCCGCGCCGCGCGTCCTCCACTGCGGCGAGAGCCTGCTCGAGGCGCGGCTGCCCGTCGGCACCCGCGTGGTCTATCCGCGCCCGCCCATCGCGCCGGTGTCCGATGCGCACGAGGCCATCCGCGAGGCCATCGAGAATCCGCTCGGCTGTGACCCGCTCCCCGCGCAGCTCCGGCCGGGCATGCGGGTGACGATCGCGATGGACGACATCAGCCTGCCTCTCCCCCCCATGGAGAGGCCGGACGTGCGCCAGACCGCGCTCGAGGTGCTGCTGCCGATCCTGGCCGAGGCCGGGGTGGACGACATCCACCTCCTGGTGGCGAACTCGCTGCACCGCAAGATGACGGAAAGCGAGATGCGGCGGGCCGTGGGCGACGACATCCATCGCGAGTTCTACCCCGACCGGTACTACTGCCACGACGCCGAGGACCCGCAGGGGCTCGTGACCATCGGCACCACTCCCCATGGCGAGCGCCTGCGCCTCAACCGCCGCGCCAGCGAGAGCGATCTGCTCATCTACCTGAACATCAACCTCGTGCCCATGGACGGCGGCCACAAGTCGGTCACGGTCGGCCTGTGCGACTACGAGAGCCTGCGGCCGCACCACGAGCCGCAGACGATCCTCGACTCCGACAGCTACATGGACCCCGCGCGCTCCGCGCTGAGCCGGAAATGCGAGCGCATGGGCCGCCTGGTGGACGCGGCGCTCAACGTCTTCCACGTCGAGACCGTCCTCAACAACCGGATGTATCCGCCGGAGCTCGCGTTCCTGGCCAAGAACGAGGACGACTTCGACGACCGCGACCGGCTCAAGCTGCGCGCGGCGCGGCTGGCCCTCGATCGCCTTCCCTGGTCCGCCCGCCGCGCCTTCTTCCAGCGGCTGCCCGCTCCCTACGGCCTCATCGGCTGCTGGGCCGGGCGCACGGAGCCGGTGCACGAGCGCACGCTCGCGCGGTGCTTCGAGCAGTACGCGGTGGCCGTGGAGGGACAGTGCGACGTGCTGATCGCCGGAGTCCCCTACATCTCTCCCTACAACGTCAACTCGATCCTCAACCCCGTCCTCGTCCAGGTGATGGGTCCCGGCTACCTCTTCAACCTGTACCGGGGGCGCCCGCTCGTGCGGCGGGGCGGCGTGCTCATCCTGGCCCATCCCTGCTACGACGCGTTCGACACCGCGTCCCATCCCAGCTACGTCGAGTTCTTCCACCGGCTGTTGCCCGAGACGCGCGACGCCTTCGAGCTGCGCGAGCGCTACGAGGAGTCGTTCGCACGCGACCCGCGCTACGTCGCCGCCTACCGCCACGGCCACGCCTATCACGGCGCCCATCCGTTCTTCATGTGGTACTGGGGCGAGAACGGACGCCGCCACCTGGGCAAGATCATCGTGGTGGGGGCGGAGAACGGCTACGTACCCGAGCGGCTGGGCTGGGAGCGCGCGGCCTCGCTGGAGGAGGCGATCGCGATGGGGCGGAGCCACGTGGGCCGCTCCGCCGAAGTGACCATGCTGCACCTTCCTCCCATCGTCATCGCCGACGTCGCATGAGCGAGACCCGGCTCTCCGCCGCCGAAGCCCTCGCGGAGCGCCGCATCCTCCTGTGCGGGGGCACGGGCTTCCTGGGCAAGGTGTTCGCTTCCCTCCTCCTCGACCGCTTCCCCGAGATGGCTCACCTCTACCTCCTCGTGCGCTCGGCGGGCGACGCTCGACGCCGCTTCCGCGAGGAGATCCTGCCTTCGCCTGCTTTCGATCCGCTGCGGCGGCGGTACGGCGCGCGGCTGGAGCGCCACCTCGAGGACAAGCTCACGGTCGTGGAGGGCGACGTGGGCGAGCCTCTCCTGGGGCTGGCGGAGGACGTGGCCGCGCGCATCGCCGCCGAGTGCGACGTCGTGGTGAACGCGGCCGGCCACGTCGTGTTCAACGCGCCCCTCGACGCGGCGCTGCGGGCCAACGTCAGCGGAGCGCAGCACGCCCTGGCCTTCGCCCGGCGCCTGCGGCGCCCGGCCCTCGTCCACGTGAGCACCTGCTACGTGGCCGGCGATCGCGACGGCGAACGCCGGGAGGACGAGGCCGTGGCCGGATTCCATCCGCGGCGGGAAGAGGGCGACCTCCCGCTGTCGGCGGAGGCGGAGGTCGCCCAGTGCGAGCGGGTGCTGGCGCGCGTCCGCGAAGAGGTCGAGGACCCGTCGCTGGAGCGCCAGTTCCGGGCCGCGGCCCGGCGGCGGTCGATCGACGAGGGAAAGGACCCCTCCGACGCGCGCGGGCGCGCGGCCGTGGCCCAGGAGCGCAAGGCCTGGGTCCGGCGGCGGCTCATGGAGCTCGGCGCGGAGCGGGCGAAACGCTGGGGCTGGCCAAACGTGTACGTCTACACCAAGAGCCTCGGAGAGCAGCTCGTAGCCGCGTCGAGCGGCGTCGTGCGCACCATCGTGCGGCCCGCCATCATCGAGAGCGCGCTGAGCTTCCCCCACGCGGGCTGGAACGAGGGATTCACCACCACCGCGCCGCTCATACAGTTCGCCATCCGGGGCCACAGCCACTTCCCCGGACGCGCGGACGTCATCCTCGACCTCGTGCCCGTGGACGCCGTCGCGTCCGCGCTGGCCGCCGTCACCGCGCAGGCCTGTCTGGAGGAGCCGCCGCTCGTCTATCAGCTCTCCACGAGCGACCGCAATCCCCTGCGTCTCGAGCGCGCGGCCGGCCTGATGGAGCTGTATCGGCGCCGCCGGTCGCGGCGCGCGGGAGCCAGCGCGGCCGAGAAGCTGGTGGGACGGCTGCAGATCCGCACCGTCGATCCCGACCTGCTCGAAAGCGGGGTGCTGCCCGCGGTCCGGGCCGCGGCCAGAGGCGCGGCGCGGGTGCTGGAGGGCGCCGAGGGCGCTCCGCTCGGCATCTCCGGCTGGGTGCGACGGACCCAGGCCGCCCTCGCCGGCTGGCAGGACGAGCTGCGGATCGCGGAAGGCCAGATGAGGACGTTCCGCCCGTACATGGCGGACAAGCGTTACGTGTTCCGGACCGACAACGTGCGCGCCCTCTTCCGCCGCCTCGCCCCCTCCGACCGCGACCGCATCGACTGGGACCCCGCCGCCATCGACTGGGCGGACTACTGGGTGAACGTGCACTGCCCCGGCCTCGAGCGCTGGGTCCTGGCCAAGCTGGAGCGGTCCGAGCGCTCCCCCGCGCGCCGGCCCGCCCACCGCACCATGGTCGAGCTGTTCGATGGCGCCACGCTTGCGCACTCCTCCCGCGTCGCCATGGCCGTGCGCCGTGGCGGGGCCGAGGAACGTTACACGTATGCCGAGCTGCGGGAATGCGCGCTGCGGGCGGCGGTGTTCCTCGCCCGCCGGGGAGTGGCGCGCGGCGACAAGGTGGCGCTGCTGGCCGAGAACGCCCCCGAATGGGGAATGGCGTTCTTCGGCGTGGTGCGCAGCGGGGCCGCCTGCGTGCCCATCGCGGCGGCCGCCACCCCCGGGGAGGTGGTGAGCCTCCTGGCCCGCAGCGACGCGAAGGTGCTGCTGCTGGGCGAGGCCCAGGCCGGCCACAGGCGCGACCTCGAGCGGCGGATCCGCGAGCAGGGACTGTCCGTCGCCATCGTGAGCCTGGACGAGCTGTTCGCCCTCGAAGGCCGGAACGATGAGCGCGAAGGGATCGCCGGCCTTCCGCCCGCCCCCGCGCCCGACGACATGGCTTCGATCCTTTTCACCTCCGGCACCACCGGCGCGGCCCGGGGCGTGGTGCTCTCGCATCGCAACCTGGCGAGCCAGGTGGGACAGCTGCTCGCCGTCTACGACCTGGACCACCGCGACGGCATGCTCAGCCTCCTGCCCCTGCACCATTCCTTCGAGCTCTCGGCCGGGCTGCTCGTGCCCCTGAGCCGCGGCGCGCGGATCACGTACCTCTCCGAGCTGACCGGCGACGCGATCACGTCCGCCCTGCGCTCGGGGCGCGTCACCTGCATGGTCGGCGTGCCCGCGGTGTGGGATCTCATGCGGCGCCGCCTGCTCGGGCGGCTGCGCGAGCGCTCGCCGCGCCTGGGTGATTTCGCCGCCCGCTTGATCGCCCTCAATCGCCGCTTGCGCGACGAGACGCCTTTCAACCTCGGGCCCCTGCTCTTCGCCCCCGTCCATCTCGCCCTCGGGGGGCGGATCCGATACCTGATCAGTGGCGGGGCCGCCCTTTCCCGCGAGTCGCTCGAGACCTTCCGCGGGCTGGGCTTCGAGCTCCTCGAGGGCTACGGCCTCACGGAGGCCGCTCCCGTGCTGACCGTGAACCGGCCCGGAGATCGTCCGGCCCCCGGCGTGGTGGGCGCCCCGTTGCCCGGGGTCGAGCTCCGGATCGACAGCCCCGACGCGTCCGGCGTAGGCGAGATCCTGGCGCGTGGTCCGGCCGTCATGGCCGGTTACTACAAGGACGCCGAGGCCACGGGCGAGGCCCTCGACGGAGGCTGGCTGCGCACCGGCGATCTCGGGCGCCTGGACGGCGCGGGTCGCCTCCAGATCGCGGGAAGGCTCAAGGACGTCGTGGTCGGGCCCGACGGCGAGAACGTCCATCCCGAGGAGCTGGAGCGTCTCTATGCCGCGCCGGCGCTGATCCAGGAGCTGTGCGTGGTGGGACTTCCGGGTCCGGACGGCGCCGAACGCGTCGCCTGCCTCGCCGTGCCCAGCGTCCAGGCCGCGCCCGGCCGGAGGGCGACCCAGTGGCGCGAGCGCATCGAGGCCCACGTGCGTCGCACCGCCGCCGGCCTCCCCGCCCACAAGCGCATCCGCGTCCTCCACGTGCAGGAGGGCGAGCTGCCACGGACGGCGACGCGGAAGGTCCGGCGGCGCGAGGTGGCGACGCTCCTGGCCGCGATGGAGGCGGATCGTGCGCCGCGCGCGACGGCGGAGGCCGTCACGTCCGAGGTCGAGTGGCTCGAGCGGATCGTCGCTCCGCTGGTCGGGTGCCGGCCGCGCGACCTGCGCCCCGGCGCCTCGCTGGATCAGCTCGGATTGGACAGCCTGGGCTATGCCGAGCTCGTGGCCGCGCTCGAGGCGGCGGGTTACGAGCCGCCGCCGGTGGAGATGCTGGCCTCGCTGCGCAGCCTCGGCGAGCTGGCCACCATCCTGGCCCCGGGCGGGAAGACGGCGACGCGGCCGCCCGCGCCCGTGCCCCGCGCCGACCACGAGATCGTCGTCCCGCCTCTTCTCGCCGCGCTGGGCCGGCGCGGCTACCGGATGGCGGAACGGCTGCTGTACGGCAGGGTACTGCAGGCGCGCGTGCGCGGACGGATGCACGTCCCGCGCGAGGGTCCGTTCCTCGTCGCCGCGAACCACCTGTCGCACCTCGACGCCGGACTGGTCCGCCTGGCCCTCGGCGCCAGCGGAGATCACCTGTTCGTGCTCGCCGCCGCCGACTATTTCTTCGACACCGCGCTCAAGCGCGCGTTCTTCTCGAGCTTCGCCGGTCTGCTGCCACTCGAACGCGGCGCGACCGCCGCGGACTCGCTGCGGCGGGCGGTGGAGACGCTCGAGAAGGGCTTCAGCGTCCTCGTCTTCCCGGAGGGCACGCGCTCCCGCAGCGGCGCCCTGCAGGAGTTCCATCGCGGCGTGGGCCACCTCGCCCTGCGCGCCCGCGTCGGCGTCCTGCCCATGCGCGTGGAGACCCGTCGCGCGCTGCCGCCGGGCAGCCTGACCCTGAAGTCGCGGAAGGTGGAAGCGCGCATCGGCCCCTTCCTCGGCTACGACGTGCTCGCGCGGTGGGCGGCCGGACGGACTCGGGCGGAGGCGGAGCGCGAGGTGGCCCGCACCGTCCGCGAGGCGGTCGAACGGCTGGGTCCGGAGAAGGAGCGTCGGCCGCCGGCCAGGCTCCCTCGCCAGACCGAGCCCGTCGAAGTCGAGCCTTGACACGACCCCCGGGACGAATATCCTAGCGTCACCAATCCCACCGCCGCCGCGGCTGCCGTGAAACCCGTCTTCCGCGACCCGCTCGGGTCGGAGGGGGCTGCCATGAAGCCTGCCGTCGAGCGTCTCCTCGATCGCCGCTCGTTCTTCACGTCCCTGGGCAAGGCGGCCGCCGGCGTCTCCGCGTTCGGCCTCCTTACCGACGCCGACATCGAGGCCGCGCCCGCGAACGTGCAGCGCAACTCGATCCCGTCCGACCTCAAGATCACGGACCTGCGCGTGGCCGTGGTGGAGAAGGCGCCGATGACGTGCCCGCTCATCCGGCTGGACACGAATCAAGGCCTCGTCGGCTATGGCGAAGTCCGCGACGGCGCCTCCGCCACCTACGCCCTCTTCCTGAAGAGCCGCCTCCTGGGCGAGAACCCCTGCAACGTGGACCGCCTCTTCCGGAAGATCAAGCAGTTCGGCGCTCCCGCCCGGCAGGCCGGCGGCGTGTGCGGCGTGGAGATGGCGCTGTGGGACCTCGCGGGCAAGGCCTACGGCGTGCCTGCCTACCAGATGCTGGGGGGGAAGTTCCGCGACAAGGTCCGGCTCTACGCCGACACCACGGAGACGGAGGACCCGCACGAGCAGGGCCGCCGTCTCAAGAAGCGGATGGAGTCCGGCTTCACCTGGCTCAAGCAGGACTTCGGGATCGACCTGCTCAAGAACGTGCCCGGCGCCCTGGCCATGCCCCAGGGATCGTCGGTGACGGGGGGCGGGCTCGTCATGCACCCGTTCACCGGGATCGAGATCACGGACAAGGGCATCGCCTTCCTGTCCGACTGGGTGGCCGCCATCCGGCAGGAGATCGGGATGGACATCCCGCTCGCGTCCGATCACTACGGGCACATCGGAGTGAACTCCTGCATCCGCCTGGCCCGCGCGATGGAGAAGCACCAGCTGGCCTGGATGGAGGACATGGTCCCCTGGCAGCTCCCGGAGCTGCTGAAGCAGATCAAGGACGCGGTGGACATCCCGATCCTGACCGGCGAGGACATCTACCTCAAGGAGGACTTCGCCAAGCTCATCACGGTAGGCGCGGTGGACATCATCCATCCCGACCTCGCCTCCGCCGGCGGCCTCCTCGAGATGAAGAAGATCAGCGACTTCGCGATGGAGCACGGCGTGCCCATGGCCATGCACTTCGCGGGGACGCCCGTCTCCTTCATGGCCAACCTGCACACCGCGGTGGCGGTGGAGAACTTCCTCGTCCTGGAGAACCACTCGGTGGACGTGCCCTGGTGGCAGGACCTGGTCAGCGGCGTCCCCAAGCCGATCCTGGACCACGGCTTCGCCGCGCCCTCCGACCAGCCGGGCCTGGGGGTCGAGCTGGTCGAGGAGGTGGTGAAGGCCCACCTCAGGCCAGGCACGCCGTACTTCGCGCCCACGCCGGAGTGGGACAACGAAAGATCCTGGGACCGCCTGTGGAGTTAGCACGGAGGGCAAAGGCACGGAGGACACGTAGAGCAAGGCGGCGCCGCAAAGCGGCGGCGCGTTGCGAGGGGGGTTTCAGGGGGGGTCGCGAACTTCCATCGCGGGTGAGAAGTGAGTGCCCCCCCTGACTAAGTAAGCAAGCAAGTAAGTAAGCAAGCAAGCAAGCATGCAATCAAGCAGCAAGCAAGGGAGGCCTCGATGACCAGGCGACTTG
>DASTLK010000387.1:0-3860 GCA_035715025.1 Vicinamibacteria bacterium | reverse complement strand
TTGCGGACCAGCCGGCGCAGCAGCCGCGCATCGCCCCTCAGCGTCACCGGCTCGCCACTCACCTCCGCGCCATGGCGCGCCGCCTCCTCCGCGACGAGACCGAGCAGATCGACCTCCTCGCGGCGGTCGACCTGCTCCACCGCCTGCAGGCGGCTGGCCAGGAGCAGCTCGCCGATGAGCTCGTCGAGCTCGGCGATGTCCCTGGCCACGCGGTCGCGCAGGTCGGGGCGCTCGGCGCCCATCAGCTCCAGGGCCACGCGGATCCGCGCGAGGGGCGAGCGCAGCTCGTGGGAAGCGCTGGCCAGGAGCGTCCGCTGCGCGCCGACCAGGGCCTCGATGCGGTCGGCGGCGCGATTGAAGCTCGTGGCCAGGCCGGCGACCTCGTCTCGCCCTTCCACCTGCACACGCGCGCGCAGGTCGCCCGCGCCCAGACCCTCCACCCCGACGCGCAGGCGCTCGAGGCGCCGCGTGAGACGGCGGACGACCGGGAAGGCTCCGATGGCCGCGGCGACCGCGAGCAGGCCCAGGATCACGAAGATGCCGCCGTGCCCGAGGCGCCGCTGCTTCTGCCGGGCCACGAGCCAGCGGCCGTCGGGCAGGTGCAGGATGCCGACGGGTCCGCCGCGCGCCAGCATCCAGCCGCTTTGTACCCGCGCGCGCGGAAACGGAAGTCTCTCCCCCACCGCCGCCAGCGGCTGTCCGTCCTCGCTCCACAGCGAGAGGTTGAGGCGCAGGGTCGCGGCCAGCGCACCCAGCGCGCGCTGCTGGTCCGCCGGCGGCACCCCCGCCGGCAGCCGCTCCGCGATCAGCACGGCCGCGCCGTCCAGCGTGTCCTGATCCTGCGCGGCCAGGGCGCCGTGGTGCCAGGCCGCGGCCACCAGCATCGAGAAGACGAGGAGGATGGACAGGAAAGCCACGTAGACCTGGAGGTACAGCCGGCGCATCAGTCGTCGTCCTGGGCCCGCGCGAAGACGTAGCCCGCGCCGCGCACGGTGAGGATGCGGCGGGGGTGACGGGGATCGTCCTCGATGGCGGCACGGATGCGCGAGACGTGGACGTCGATGCTGCGGTCGAAGGCTTCGAGCGCATCGCCCCGCACGCGCTCCATGAGCGCCTCGCGCGAGAGCACGCGCCCCGCGCTCTCGGCCAGGGCGGCCAGGAGGTCGAACTGGTGGCCGGTGAGCGGGCGCTCGCGCCCGTCCAGGCGGACCTGGCGCGCCTCGCGGTCGATCTCGAGCCGTCCGAAGCGCAGCAGGGGCCGATGGTCGGGGCCGGCGGTGCGGCGCCGGAGGATGGCCTTCAAGCGGGCCAGGAGCTCGCGCGGGTTGAAGGGCTTGGGCAGGTAGTCGTCCGCGCCCAGCTCCAGGCCCACGATGCGGTCGGTGTCGTCGCCGCGCGCGGTCAGCATCAGCACGGGGGTCTCGGCGCGCGCGCGGATCCGCCGGCAGACCTCGAAACCGTCGAGGTCGGGCAGCATGACGTCGAGGAGGACGGCCTGGAACGAGCCGCTCTCGAGGAGGGCCAGTCCCCGCTCCGCGCGGGGCGCGATGGTCACCTCGAAGCCGCTGGCGGCCAGGTACTCCGCCACCATGGCCGCCAGGTGCGCGTCGTCCTCGATCATCAGGATCCGGTCGGACATCGACCCGGATGGTAGCGCCCTCCGCCCCCCCGCGCCTCCGCGACCGGAGGGGGCGGCCTCAATCGGCGTGGTGACGGTGGATGCGCTCCGCGAGGGCCTGGCGCTGCTCGGGCGTGAGCACGTCGGAGACGTCGGCCAGCGCCTGCACGAGGCGCTTCGAGGCCTCGTCCGCGACTCCCATCTCGGACTTGCGGATCTCCTCCAGGGCCGCCCGGTCGATGGTGGCGCCGCCGAGCTGCCGATGGAACGCGTCCCGGTTCTGCTGGTGACGCTCCCTCAGCCGGAAGAGGTCATCCACGGCGCCGGCCACGATCGCGTTCACGCGGTCCTGCTGCTCGGGGCTGGCGTCGATGTCCCGCAGCAGCCACTTGCTGGCGATCTGGAGATGCTCCTTGGCCGCCTCCGGGCTCATCGCGTGGCCGCCCCAGCGGCCCCCCCACGAGTGGTGGAAGCCGGCGCCATTCTGGATGGCGGCCGTGATCGGCCGCGCGGCGACCAGGATGAGGAGCGCGGCGGCTCCGATCACCCCGTACAGGATCGTCCTCTTCTTCTCCATGTCGTCCTCTCCTTCGGCCGTGCCCCCACGGCCTCACGAGAGAGAAGGTAGGACCCGCGCTTTTCCGGCGTTTGTCCGCCGTATGAAGTTTTGTGAAGACGGACGAACCTACCGCCGGCGCAGCCGCGAGGCCGTCCGGGCCAGCCCCTGCCGGCGCGACGCCGCCGGCATCTGGTCCAGCCGCGCCTGCACCGTCTGCAGGCCGCCGACCTGGGCCCCGCGTCCGCGGCCGAGCTGCGCGGCCAGGGCGCGGATGCTCGCCGAGCGGTTCTGGGGAGAGGGGTGGTCGCTGAAGAACTGCGAGACGCCGCTCGGATTGCCCCGCTGCTGCGCCGCGAGCAGGTCGAAGAAGTTCGCCATGGCCATGGGGTCGTACCCCGCGCGCGACATCATCTGCGCGCCCACCCGATCCGCCTCGCTCTCCGCGTTGCGGCTGAACTTCATGAAGAGCGCGTTCAGGCCGAGACTGCCGATGACCTGTTCGGGGACGCCGAGCCGCTGGTCACGGCCGCCGAGCAGCGAGCCGAGCAGCCCGACTCCCATCTGAGCGCCGTAGGCCTTGGTCGCCTGCGAGGTGCCGTGACGCTGCGCGACGTGCGCCATCTCGTGGGCCAGGACGCCGGCCAGCTCGCCTTCGTTGCGCACGGCCTCGATCAGCCCGCGGTTGACGTAGACGTATCCGCCGGGCAGGGCGAAGGCGTTGATCTCGGCCGCGTTCACGACGTGGGCGCGATAGGGGAAGCGCGGACCGGGCGCGACCGCGGCCAGGCGCTGCACGATCGCGTTGATGTAGCCCTCGGTCATGCCGTCGCGCAGCATGGGAAGCTGTCGCTCCGCGTCCTGGGCGGCCTGACGGCCGACCTCCGCGTCCTGCTGGACGGAAAAGAGGTTGATCGCCGCCGCCGGAGTGGCGGAGGCCAGGCTCAGCGAGAAGAGCGCAGCGGCAACGGCAGGACGCGAGAACGTACGGAACATGGCGACACCCCCTTGGACCGACGACGGGTATCGATTGAGCAAGCGAGGTGCCATGTGCGCGCAATCACGGAGCGCGACGCGCGCCTGCAAGCGCGTCGATCCAAGGGATTTGCGGGGACGAAAATCGCGAGGCCGACTGTAACGCGGCGGCGTCTCGGGAGGTTGCCTCCCATGGGTGACACCGCCCGTCCTTCGCGCCCCGTGTTCCTCCGATGAGACACTTCCATGGCCGTCCTCGCGTCATGGGAAGAGCGAAGTGGAGGTCCCATGACCCGCATGTCGAGGCGCGCCGCCGTGGTGGGGAGCGCCCTCCTGTCCTTGAGCCCCGTCTTGGCCTTTTCGCAGCCGGTCGCGATCGATCACAAGGCGGTCGGCTGCATCGTCGTCGGAAAGTATCCGAAGATGACCTCCTGCTTCACGCCCTCGTCCAGCCTCGCGCGGGCCCGCGTCTACTTCCGGCCGGAAGGGGTCGCGAGCTGGTACTACGTCGAGATGAAGTCGGACCAGCCCTGCCATACAGGGATCCTGCCCCGGCCGGGGAAGAAGCTCGTCGGCAAGACGATCGACTACTACATCGAGGCCCAGGACCGCGGGTTCAACGCCGGGAGGACCGCCGAGTACAGCCCGATCGTGGTGCGCTCGGCCGAGGAGTGCAAGAAGGAGGCGCCGGCGGCGCCGTTCGTGAACAAC